>JAFYUH010000102.1 GCA_017549605.1 Bacteroidales bacterium | reverse complement strand
CCTCCCGTAAGAGAAAGTTTAAAATTCATAAAATCGAAACACTTCACTTTTCCTCTTACACCAATTTGCAAAGCATTGCTATAATACATCGGATCAACAATCGGATCAACACCTTGATAACCATTATATGTCGTAAATGCTGTCACAATATCCAAATTATTCATCAATCCATAAGCATACCTCATATCAAAGTTCATTCCTTTAACAAGATCTGGAGAATTTAATACAGCATCACTGATAGAAAGTCCAGTCTTGACTTCCAAATAATGTGCGCCTTTGTTAGTTTTTTCAGACTGCGCCACAACTAATGCAGGCATTACCGCCAACATCAACAATACAAAACACTTTCTCATAACTTTTTATTTTTTAATGAGTTTAACAAATATTTATCATGCTGATAACGAAAGATATTGTATTGTATTGTATTTTTTTGACTGTTAACCGTTGACCTTTTAGGTACATTTTAACGAATTAAAATTAGACATTTATTACATTTTAGCGAATTAAAAAACAAATTTTCTTACATTTTTAGCGAATTATTATTGTATATTTGCACTGTATTTTAATTTATTACAAAATATGATAAACGAAAACAAAATCCTTCAGGTAATTGCTGAGCAAAAGGAATATATACAAACTATCAACACCTGCAAATGGGTCAAAAGAAAAGAAGAAAATCTTTTTGAATTAGACAGTACGCTCGCACAAGTCGTAATAGGAGTCCGTAGAAGTGGTAAATCAACAATATGTCATAAAGTCCTGTTGGAAAATAATATCAAATATGGTTATGTCAACTTAGATGACGATCGTTTGACTAATATTCACACTGAAGACCTTAATCTTGTACTTTCTTGTATATATCAGATATACGGTACAGATATTCAATATCTTTTTCTTGATGAAATTCAAAATGTTGATGGCTGGTACTTGTTCGTAAATAGACTTCTAAGAAGCAATATGAAAATATTTGTAACAGGTAGTAATGCAAAACTTCTCAGCGGTGAGCTTGCCACCCATCTCACTGGAAGATATAACGAGATACATCTTTTCCCATTCTCATTTTCTGAGTATTGTGACTTTCACAAAATTGACACTCACAGTATTACAACAAAAGCTAATGCTGAGCGAAAACACGCTTTTATGGAATACATTAGCAATGGCGGTTTCCCAGAAATACAAAATCTTAGAAACAAACGTACCTATATACAAAGTCTTATCGAAGCGATTGTAACAAAAGATATTCAAAAACGTTTCAAAATTCGTAATATAGACACATTACGTAAAACAACAAATCATCTGATAAACAATATATGTCAGGAAATCAATTACGAAGAAATCGCAAAGATTTTGGGAGTAACCGATAATACTATAAGAAAATATATCGATTATCTTCGTCAGGCATTCCTTGTTCAATTACTCACCAAACATTCTTACAAAAGTAAAGAAAGAATAAGAAACGCAAAGGCTTACATCATTGATCCTGGACTTCAGAACCATCGAGAAAATTCATTCGCGCCAGAAAATATCGGATGGCGTCTGGAGAATATAGTCTTTATTGAACTATTGCGTCGTTGTACAAACGATTACCTTGATTTGTATTATTACAAAGCAAATGCAAGATCTAAAGAAGTAGATTTTGTAATCTGTAATCAAAACAAAGCCATTGAACTTATACAAGTAGCATACGAAATTGACAATACAAAGACTTTCAACCGAGAGGTGTCATCTCTAATCAATGCATCTGAGACTTTAAAATGCGACAATCTATCATTGATAGCATTCGACGAAACCCATGATATTGAATTACAAGGAAAGACAATACACATCATTTCCGCAATAGAATGGCTACTAAAAGATAATTATATTTAAAACACAAAACCGCATATACAAAAAGGCGCAGAATCTATTAACTCTACGCCTTATATCTTGGAGACTCAGCGTCTCGGTGACTCGGTGTCTTATTTCTTCAAAGTCGCCAATTGTTGCTCGATGACCTTGATCTTTGCTTCAGCGTCTGACTTTTTCTTTCTTTCCTTGTCGACGACTGCTGCAGGCGCGCCATTGACGAATTTTTCATTCGACAATTTTGCTTCAACAGATTTCAAGAATCCTTGTGCGTATGCCAATTCTTCTTCTAACTTCTTGATTTCTGCTTCTGTGTCGATATTGTCTGTAACAGGGATGAAATATTCTGTAGCCTTTACCAAGAAACCGAATGCATCTTGTGGATTTTCAGTCACATAGTTAACAGAACTTACGTTACATAACTTCATAATGACTGCATCGAATTCTTTGTTTACGCTACCGTCTTTATCAACAACGATAAGTTCGATTGCTTCTTTCATAGAGATGTTCTTCTCAGCACGAATCTTACGAATGTTGTTGATAACGTCTTGTGTGAATAAGAATTGATTCAAGATGTCATTGTCAACGACTTTCTGTGCTGGTTGTTGAGCGATGATGAGGTCGTCGCCGTCTTGACGTTCTTTCAAAAGATGCCAGATGTCTTCTGTGATGAATGGCATGAATGGATGCAATATCTTCATCAAGTTTTCGAAGAATGTCACTGTTGCATTGTATGTGACGCCATCGATAGCCTGACCCATTGGAGCCTTAACCATTTCGAGATACCATGAGCAGAAGTCGTCCCAAACGAGTTTGTAGATTCCCATCAAAGCGTCAGAGAGACGATATTTGTCGAGGTTGTCGTTTGTTTCTTGGAGCACTTGTTGGAAACGTTCTTCGAACCATTTCATAGCCATCTTAGCTGTTTCTGGTTGTGGAAGTGTTTCGTCAACATTCCAGCCTTTTACAAGACGGAGAGCGTTCCACATCTTGTTACAGAAGTTACGTCCTTGTTCGCATAATGCTTCGTCGAAAGGAAGGTCGTTGCCAGCAGGAGCTGTGAGCATCATACCTACTCTCACGCCGTCAGCACCGTATTTGTCGATGAGTTCGATTGGGTCTGGAGAGTTACCCAATGACTTAGACATCTTACGGCCGAGT
>JAFYUH010000101.1 GCA_017549605.1 Bacteroidales bacterium | reverse complement strand
GCCACGAAATTCTTTTTCTGTGTGATTTTTCATAACTACTTCTCCTTTCTGAATTTCTTTAGCTCGTTGAAATAGATGGCAGCCCAGAGAATGGCGAAGACAAGGAAGATAATTCCTCTGAAAATTCTTCCTTCATCATCAATGAATTCCAGGACAGACAGCACCAGCCACCCGATTGCAATGATCGGCCAGCCGATACGCCAGGCTTTGTTGGATTTCGGTTTGTTCATAGTTTTATGTGTTCGTTTATATATAGACGCTTGTGAGCATCATTTCACTACAGTTCAGGAATAAAAGAAGCGTGGAAGGCTCAATCTATCCTTAAGAGGTCCTGAGAAAACCCTAGTACTATAGCCGAACTCCGTCCACGCAAAAGCGAGGACGTCTACTGAATTCATCGGTGGTACTAATTGAAATTTCTCAGGTTTCTTAAGTGACCGACAATTAGCAAACGCTATATAATCTATATTTTAAAGCCTAACATAGCCTTGTGCAACAAATATAATAACTTTTTCTCAGATAAATATGTACGTCAAACGAGTTATGCAAAGATGTTATATGCTGTTATTATCCAACAGCAAAGCTGAGCAATAATCAGGATTGAAGATGTGTTGCCAGTTTTACTATATTTCCTGAATTCAAGGAAATAAACCGCCAACATGCAATATATAGGTAAATTCTCAAGCAGAGAATAACCGGACCAATCACCGGTGATTGCATAATACACGATGAATCCTATCATTGCTGTTGCAATGCCACAGAAGCACATGAACGCAGTCTTACTGTACAGGATTTTTGAGATAGTGTCTTTCATATCAATGATTTTAATGTTGCTTTCCATAATTCTTCAGAACCCATTCCCAAACAAGATCTTTCTCGGGGTCATCCAGATCAATGATCACATCAGGTACAAGGTACTCCTCATGTACCTTTGTCATATCCGCTCTTGTAAAATACCTGCAGCTGGTCATTGTAATGGTGCCGGTGTTCGGGAGGACAGAATAAAGTACATCTCCAAAGTGACACGGCTTTGCTCCTGATATTTCACCTACAATGATTCCCACACCATTATCACGAGCCTGTGTCATCAGCAACTCTGAGCTGCTATATGAATCACGTCCCTGAATGAAGACTATATTACCTTTGTATATCTTATCCTTATCAAGGTTTATGACGTGCTGCACCGTATCTTGGATATAGCCTTCCGGAATCGGCTGTGGTCTTGTCTGATCGAACTCATATAAGTCATACATTTTCCCGATTTCGGGATTTTCGCCTTCCACAGTCACTGCCTTGAAGAACGGCTGGTGCTCAAATAGCAATTCGGACATTCTGACTTGAACGCCTGGCCCCTTCGTTTCACGATATGGATGAAGCCACGAAAGAAGAGTAGTTCCCAATACGCTATTTCCGCCACCATTGTATTGAAGATCTATCACAAGTGTCTCAATATTCTTATCCTGCATCTCCGCCATCATATCGCGGACCACATAATCAAAGCGTGGCAGTTGCGGATTATTCCTATGGGTAATTCTGTCTGCAAACTTGTTGAACTGAAGATAACAAATGCTCTCGTTCTCAAAGATTTCGTATTCAAAAAGAACCCTTCGGCCGGCTGTCTGCTTTTTCTGGACAGTCTCCTTCAAATAGGCCAACTTCGCTTCATTTCTTGTGATTGCCGGGATTTCAATTACAGCTTCGTCTTCGGTAGCGACTGTCAGTGTCTCTGAGCTCATTCCCAGCAATTTCCAGAAATCAGCGAAAGCAAAGAACTGAGATATGAGAGTTTCATAATTTATCTGGTTATCCGCGCTTATATATGGCCTTGCTGCCTTCAGAATATCTTGGACTGATCTGCCGTTTATGCTTTTTACACTTTTACCGAGATATTCCTTCTGTTCTTCGGAAGTCACGTTGATGATGGCCGGAGAGTCGCCATCTATAATTATACTGAAGGGGAATAGCTTTTCAAATGAATCCCAATATCTGACTGCGGTATGGCCATCATTTAGAGAAGATACCATTGTTTCAAGGAATACCCGAAAATCGGATGTGTCAGTCAGTTTTCCACACTCCTTATACCATTTCCTTGCATCCCTGTCAAGTTTTCTGAGATTCTTCCTGTCTGCGTAATAAGGATGAGTTTTTCCAAGCATATCCACATACAGCAGCAGATCCTTCTGGAATGCATTACCCATCTGATACTCTTTCGAGGCTTCGATTACCTCATTATGCAGTTTCGGCATCTTCTGACCAAAACAAGTACACATGCTTATGATAGCTATGCCTATCGTTAATAATGTCCGTTTCATATTTTATTCGTTAATCAGTTTTTCAGCTTTCTTTAAATCCTTATGAGCTACCTGAACTTGCACAGGTGCAATATAGCTTGCATTTTCGGCATACACCGGGCTGTTCTTCTCTACGACCATTGCCTTGATATCGTTTGCCTCAAGCATCTTGCAGATTGCTTCAGCACTTGTTTTGTCTGTACATTCGGCTGCAACTGCAAGTTTTATTTCATCCTTATCTTGATAGATAGAGAGTCGTATTACTATGTATAGAAAAATACTGACAGCCACAATAATACTGATCCAGGTAATATGTGGTTCCTTAAAGAAACATAAATTCAATGCAACAGTTGCTGTCATCCAGATAGCAGCGCAGCACAATGCTGTTAGTATATTCTTTATCATATTCACTTTGCCTATTTGTTAAACTGTCGTTTTGTTGCTGCAAAGTTATCTGGAAAAAGTTTAACAGATATAAAAACGGACTGCATGCTTTGGTATGCAATCCGTTGATTTATAGCGAAATGAGATTTTAACACTTTCACGGGCCTTCAAAAAAGTTTCACGCACGAGGATTTTCAAGCAATTTCTTCAGATGAATGCTCAGGTTTGTGTCGTTTTCAGTCAGTCCGAGTTTCTGTCTGATTACACTGCCATAAGTGTAGTGTCTTTTCAAGTTGATGTACTCTCCGATATCCTTTCCTTTCAGGCCTATCAGATAAAGACAGCAATAATTGATCTCCCAATCTGTAAGTTCCTTTTCACGAAGGTATCTGAAGAAAGCAGGATGAGACGATTCCAGCGTCATTCTTGTCGAAGTGATGAACATATCCCTGTCAGAAACCAAGGCTTCAAGTTCTTCATTGGCCTTCCTGTTGGCAGCTGATGTGTCGGTAATATATGAAACGATGACCTTGTTGAGCAGTTCAAGTCTCCTTTCGATGATGACCTTTGTACCTTCATTGACGGTATTCTCTTCGATCATCTTGGTCAAGGCATCACGCTCTGTCACAGCTTCCGAATACATCGCTTCATATCTCTGCTTCTCGATCTCCAGCTGTTTCTTTTCTGCTGTCCTTTCCTGAAGTTCTATACATATACGCCATACGGTCAGACCGGCAGCCATCAACGAAAACAGAATAATCAGAATTAGTTTGGTCTTTGTCTTCTCAGCCTGAATCTGTGCTACAGCATTGGCATATCTTTCTTCAATGAATTTTGTGTCACTGTTCAATTTGATCACCTCAAGAGAGTCATCAAGATGCATTGCCCTTTCATATGCTTCTGTCGATCCTTTATAATCCTTCAGCGACTTCTTGACCATTGCCAGGACTGCATAATAATTGGGGTCGCGTGTTATATCATTGTACAATGCTTCTTTTTCTATGCAAGCTAATGCTTTATCATATCTCCCCGCATTGTTATACAT
>JAFYUH010000100.1 GCA_017549605.1 Bacteroidales bacterium | reverse complement strand
GTCCCTTTCTTCAGCTCCAGGGGATCATAGCGGTCATGTGGTGTGGCTCCCATTGTAAATTCTCCTCCAACATCAACAAGCGGAGTATCAAAATTATATCTCAGAGCCATTGAGAAATTCAGATATGCTGTTCCCTGACCAGCAGAAACACCATAATTAAAGTAATCAAACTCCCAATGTTTGACCGGAACTGATTTGGTCCTTTCTGCCGACTCTGTTGTTTGAGCGTTCAGCGATGAAACAGAAAGAATCAGCAGCAGTATTGATAGGGCGTGCTTCATTTTCTAAAAATACAATTTAAATCCTACCTGCGCATTTGCCAGCAGATCAAAAGTTACATTCATTCCCGACATATCAATAGGGCGATCCAGGTCATCATGATTATACGTTCCTTCCATAGCTGCGCCCTGCAGAGAGCATAGGCTGACGCTCATTGCAAATTTCTTGGTAGGTCTGAACTCAACTGCCAGCGGCTGCAGCTCACCGCCTAGGCCGAACAGGCTCATAGATTCAGAGTCCTTGCCAAGAGTTCCAGAATCATTCACTCCACATGCAAAACCGACACTGAGGTTCGGAGTATAATAGAAGTTAGGAGCAAGGCGTACATAATATGCTATACCAGGAGAAATAGTGAGCGAATGTGCTACGCTCGGAGTATCCGGATTTGCTTGTAAGCCATATCCGACAGTTGCTGACAAGCGAAGATTATTGGCAACAAAGTAACTGTATTCAAGTGCAGCCACGATGTTATGTCCTTCTTTGACTTTGATTTCCTGCTTGTTGGGGAAGATACCGAGGTGTCCCAAATAGATCTTGTACCCTGTCACGCCAGTGTCATATCCGAAATATGCTCCAAGTGACTGTTCTCCTTTCTGCTGTGCAGATGCACAGAAACACACAGCGATAACCGCTACTAAAGTTGTTAAGATTCGTTTCATAGTTACTCTGTTATAATAGATGCAGTTGTTATTCAAATCGTTACACATGTAAGACGTAAAAGTCTGTATTTGCTACTATCAAGAATAGAAAAAGCGTGGAAGGCTCTATCTACTCTTCAGAGGTCCTGAGAAAACCTGTGTACTATAGACGAACTCCGTCCACGCAAAAGCGAGGACGTTCACTGAGTTCATCGGTAGTACGTTGAAATTTCTCAGGTTTCTGAAGTAACCGACAACTAGCAAACGCTAATATGCTATATATGTATTAAGCTCTTTTATTCAGCTCGTGGCAACAAATATATGAAAAAATATTAAGAAGTGTTGTTGTTGGAGAACTTTTGATGGGACAAAAAAGTTTAGTAAAGCACATAAAAGTCATTTCTTTTTCATAAATTTGTCTGCGACAGTCACCGGATTGTCATTACATACGAATAAATTACGAAGCGTTATGCTTATCTTGTACTTGAAAACGTAGGAAATTTTCGAATAGATGCAAGGATAGCATAGTGGTTCTCACGCTATAGCGTGGGCTGCTATTGTTACATCTGCATCTGTGGTTTCCTACGACCTTCAAGTATAGTGTGGCAGTTCAGTTCACGCTTCTTTTATTCCGAAACTGTAGCGAAATGACGCCCACATGCGTCTATATATACGAACACTGAAACTATGAACAACCCGAAATCCCACAAAGTCTGGCGCATCGCCTGGCCTATCATCGCACTTGGATGGCTGGTACTGTCAGTCCTGGAATTCACTGATGATGAAGGAAGAATTTTCAGAGGAATTATCTTCCTTGTCTTCGCCATTCTCTGGGCTGCCATCTATTTCAACGAGCTAAAGAAATTCAGAAAGGAGAAGTAGTTATGAAAAATCACACAGAAAAAGAATTTCGTGGC
>JAFYUH010000009.1 GCA_017549605.1 Bacteroidales bacterium | reverse complement strand
TCAATGGTTACTCGGCACATAATGGCCGTTGTGCCATCTGCCTTAATCTTGCTACGGTTGATATAGTATAGTTGTTTATATGTACTTCTCATAATTCAAACTGCTTGTGGATTATAAAACTAATGTCATATCGCTCGTTGCCTTGATGAATATATCCATATCATCGAACAACTTTTTCGGTGTTACTCGTGCATATAGTTGTGTAGTCGTAAGATTTGTATGACCAAGCATTTTACTGATTGTTTCAATAGGTACTCCAGCTTCGAGAGTAATCAAACTTCCGAAGGTATGCCTTCCCATATGATAGACCAAATCCGTCTTAATACCAGCCAAATCTCGAAGTCCTTTCATATGTCTCCGCAAGTTAGGGTGGTGTATCATCGGAAATAGCTCCTTGCGTTCATTACTGCGATATTTCTCTATTAGAGCAATTGCTTCTGGCAATAGTTTCACACGACCAAGATGCTCATTCTTTTTACGCATATATTTCAGCCATAAAGCACCATTATCATCAGTGCAAAGATTATCGTTTGTAATGGATATAGCATCGGCATACGGTACACCTGTATAGCAAGCAAATAGAAACAAATCCCTAACGATATTATGAGTAACTCTTGATGCAGGGATTTCTACATCACGAATCTTTTCAAAGTCCTCGCGACTCAGTGCACGTGGTACTTTCCTATTCTCTTTTGGTAGTTTGAAGTTGACAAAATAGCGTTTCTCAGAATGTCCCTCTTTGAATGCCAATCGGCAAATCTTTTTAAGGATAGCCAGATAGTGTCTTGCCGTATCAACTGCAAGACCTTTGTCTGTTAGAACATACTCCTGAAATTCGTATGCCATCTGTTCATTCAGCTGGCCGAAAGCCAAATCATCTACTTTGAAACGTTTCTTAATATACTCGCCAAGATACCTGCGAGTATAGATGTAAGTTGACATAGAAGATTTAGCGACATCAATGCCTATTCTCGACTGCATATCCTCAATATGAATATCCAATCGCTTAAGCAGCGTCATTTGAGTTTCAACGCTACCTTGGAACGCTTCTTTGACCGCCGTTGCATCGAAATCAATCTTACGCTCCAAAAGAGAATCGAATGCCGAGTTTATGGCAAGTAGCAGCTTGTCAATCTTTGCATTGATTTCAACAGCCTCCTTGCTTTTGCCATTGAGTCGGCTCTCGCGAGGATTCCATAATTCGGGAGTACACGACAGCTTGCTACTGAACTGCGCCATCGTTCGGTTTACGGTAATACGTCCCATGATGGGAGCCTTACCTAACTTGTCTAATCCACTCTTTTTGAGGTAGAGCAGCACCTTGAATTTTTCTACTTTCATACGCTTATATTTTAGTGGCAAAGTTAGCCTGTATATAAGCGTTCTTTACTATGCAAAATAATGACAATCAACGCAATGTAATGCCTTTACAGATTATTTCGTTACCTCTCGGCTTTCGGTAACAGCCAAGCTAACGATTTGGTAACTGAACCCCTGCCGAAATCCGTAATTACTTGCGTAGCCTACACTCTGCAAGAAATTCGGTTTTTGTTGTTCCTCAACCATTTACGTTAGCCTTGTTCAGTTCTGAAATTGTTTGCTTTACTACTTTCTTTCCACTGCTTCCGACACTCGTTTGCAACCCTCTCTCTTTCACACGATGTTCCTATTGAGAAAGTCGCTCGAATGCTTGGACACACCGATATCAAAACGACTCAAATATACGCTAAAATCCTAAAAACATCTATTGAGAAACATGCATTAAATTTATCTCAATCAATCATCTAAATTCTCAATACTGCAACATAATATAAATGTTGCAGTATTTAAACATAAGTGCCACCCATTTCACCATCATAAAAGATTGATTATAAGCACATGTAACACCTCTTTTAGCCCTCTAAAATTACGAATAATTAGGCTTTGTAAAGGCTTAAAAATGATAAATTGCTCAGTATGTGCTATTTAAAGGGATTGTTAAGGGAGTTCCCTTAACCTCTCTCTGTGAAGAGCCCCCGTCTGCCCTCGTATCGCTTGATTCAAAAATCGCAAATTTCATATCGGAATATGTAACGGCACATTGTATGGTCTGTGCCTTATGGTCTTTTTGTGACGGAAATTAATTACAAATT
>JAFYUH010000099.1 GCA_017549605.1 Bacteroidales bacterium | reverse complement strand
TTCATAACAAATTTTATTTGTTTGGTGTTGTATAATAGAAAGAATGGAATAGTTCTATAGAATCTATTGCACAATTTTTATATATTTTTTTTGTAATATAATTATCATCATCAATCTCATAATCACAATTTTCTTTTATCATGTTTTCCCATAACGGCATAAGAAATGGTTTTCCACCAGTTTCAAATATCTGGTCGGACATATAAAAAGGTATTGCATAATGAGGATGTATCATATTTGTTAATTCGTACGAATGATCTCTACCATTAATAACAGCTTTAATAACATTATTGCCTTCCCACACAAATGTATCCTTATTAGTGCCATTCCAATAAATTCTTTCTGATAATTTCCCATTAATATCATAATGATACTTTTCTATATCTTGTAATTCATTATTTGCATAACAATAGATTTCATCAATATTATGGATATCATTTAAATGAATTATCATTGAATCATAGTAAGGAGACCAGTTTGGAAGATTGTCTACTATTGATATTTCAATACAAACACTATCCTCACCATAATAAGTAAACTTGTAATTTGCTGTACTTCCATATCCCATGCTATATTTCACGTTTCTTATTTGAGAACAGTCTTCACTCCAATCAATAAATAATATTATTTTTTCTGGATCATCATTTAATAATTGTTTTGTAAGATACTTTCTTACCAGTGGAGTTTCCGGTAAAGTGTCGTTTCCGAAATTGTCGCCGTCTTCACCTGGTGTTGGATCTGGTTTGCAGTTTGTCATCAATATTGACAAGAAAAGCAACGGAAGTAAAAATATCTTTTTCATAAGTTATCGGTTTGATTTGTTAATGATTTGTTTTGCCATGGACGATAATTTTGTGTAAAAATACGATAAATATTATCAGTTTTATTTGTCTAACCGAAAAAATAAAAAAAAGTATAAAAGTCATAACCCAATCAAAAAAATCTGTTGTCTGTTGTCCGTTGTCTGTTGTCTTTTTATTATCTTTGCGAGTTCAAGTATAAAAATCATAATAAAACAAGATATACATGGAAATCAGTAGCAAATACAGTCCACAAGATACCGAAGGTAAATGGTATCAACATTGGTTAGACAAGAATTACTTCCATTCTACACCAGACGAACGCGAACCTTATACAATCGTTATCCCACCTCCAAATGTGACAGGCGTTCTTCACATGGGTCACATGTTGAACAATACAATCCAAGACGTTCTCGTACGCCGCGCTCGTATGCAAGGCAAGAACGCTTGCTGGGTTCCTGGCACTGACCACGCTTCTATCGCTACTGAAGCTAAAGTCGTTAACAGACTCGCACAACAAGGCATCAAGAAAACTGACATCACTCGTGAAGAGTTCCTCAAACACGCTTGGGACTGGACTCACGAACACGGCGGCATCATCTTGAAACAGCTCCGTCGCCTCGGCGCTTCATGCGACTGGGAACGCACTTCTTTCACAATGGACGAAACACGCAGCAAGAGCGTCATCCACGTCTTCTGCGACTTATATAATAAAGGTCTCATCTACCGCGGCGTCCGCATGGTCAACTGGGACCCTGCAGCTCTCACCGCTCTCAGCGATGAAGAAGTTATCTACAAAGAAGAACATAGTAAGCTTTTCTACTTACGTTATAAAATCGAAGGTGAAGACGGATATGCTATCGTAGCGACAACACGTCCTGAGACAATCATGGGCGACACCGCTATGTGTATCAATCCTAACGACCCAAAGAACGAACATCTTAAAGGCAAGAAAGTCATCGTTCCTCTCGTAGGCCGCGCTATCCCTGTCATCGAAGACGAATACGTTGACGTTGAATTCGGTACTGGCTGTCTTAAAGTGACACCAGCTCACGACGTGAACGACTATATGCTCGGTGAGAAATATAATCTCCAAAGCATTAACATCTTCAACGATGATGCTACTATCAGCGAAGCAGCTGGCATGTACGTCGGCATGGATCGTGACGCTGTACGTAAGCAAATCGTGAAAGACCTCGACGCAGCTGGTCTCCTCGAAAAAGTAGAAGACTATAATAATAAGGTGGGTTATTCAGAACGTACTCACGTCGCTATCGAGCCAAAACTTTCAATGCAATGGTTCCTCAAGATGGAACACCTCGCAGAGATCGCTCTTAAACCAGTTCTCGAAGGCGACATACAGTTCTATCCTTCAAAATATGTAAACCTCTACCGTCACTGGTTGGAAAACATCAAAGACTGGTGTATCAGCCGTCAGCTCTGGTGGGGTCATCAAATTCCTGCTTACTACTTGCCAGAAGGTGGTTATGTAGTTGCAGAAACAGCAGAAGAAGCTCTTAAACTTGCTAAAGAAAAAGCTGGCGATCATATCACAATGGAAGACCTCCGTCAAGAAAGCGACTGCCTCGACACATGGTTCTCATCATGGTTATGGCCTCTCTCATTATTCGACGGCATCTTGAATCCAGATAACGAAGAATTCAAATATTATTATCCAACAAACGACCTTATCACAGGTCCGGATATCATCTTCTTCTGGGTCGCTCGTATGATCATGGCAGGCGAAGAATATCAAAAAGAAGTTCCTTTCAAGAAAGTATATTTCACAGGTATCGTCCGTGACAAACTCGGCCGTAAGATGTCTAAGTCATTGGGTAACTCTCCAGACCCAATCGAACTCATCGACAAATACGGTGCTGACGGCGTGAGAGTAGGTATGATGCTCACAGCTCCTGCTGGCAACGACCTTCCTTTCGACGAAGCATT
>JAFYUH010000098.1 GCA_017549605.1 Bacteroidales bacterium | reverse complement strand
TCTCTAAACCATTTGAGATCAATCTTGTTTACGAGCTCCTGATTGGCTTGAACAGCGTTATAGTAGAATTCTCTATGAGCATCAAAGAACTTTTCGGCTTTGCTTTTACGATAGAAGTCATTAAGCAGTCTGACGTATTCTGCAAACACATCTTTATTCCACCTAGGGTCGTTGCCTATGGCTCTTTGATAAAGATCATCACCACTTGTTACCTTGCCGTCCTTGATCTTCAATGCAAACGCAGATGCAGCAACGCCGTCATATCCGATTCTTTGCTTTTCGCGCAGGGTGTTCTGGATATATCCGATCAGTTTGTGGTTTTTATATGGGGCGAAATACTCATCTATTTCCTTCATATATTCCGGAATACCGTCACAGACATATTCTTTCGCACCGGCAAGTCTGAATACGATTGATGTCAGCTCAAGCCTTTCGTCTACAACGGGACGTGAGGTCTGGGCAGAAACAATTAAAGGAATAATAATGAATATCAGGAATGTTATTATACGTTTCATAATTAAATTGGAATTTACTCGTATAATTCTGCAACTTTTCCTCTATATGTGCAGAACACTTCGTTGTAATAATAGATCATTCCACTGCATTTTCCATCTGTATCGATATTACATTCGATTCTATACCCTCTGTTAAATGCGTTGTCAATCTCGATTGCAATAGAAGAAGGCTTCTTGCGTGATGTTGTCACTTTCGCCTGCTTGTCAATTGCGTTATCATTCCAGTGATTGTTGCTGATGATTTTATCACTACTGCCCCAGATCATAGAACCTACATCTCCTTTGACTTCAACTCTTGTGGAATGCATTGTGCGATTGCTTTGTGTCTTGATATCCGTGGTTTCTTCCACAATCACAATGAATCTTCCGTCCTCGATGTACTTAAGTGCATCAGTTAGCGTGCTCTTTTCTTGGGCGTAGATACTGACACTTCCTATGATTGCCAGTATGAAAGTAATAATGCGTTTCATAGTCTTCAAATTTAATTATATGATGGCTACTCAATGATCTCTTATCTAAGATACTCCCATTATGGTACTCGTGACGCATAAATTGGAATTTAGTAGTTAATCCTAAAATTCCCAAGCGATTTTGAAGCCGGCCAGGGTGAACCTTTCATCCAGGTAAGGTGGATCATCTGTCACCATATTTTCCGGCTCATTGACACTCTTGATGAAGGCTGTTGTCAGAAGTGCTGTCTTTCCCAGATCAAATCTGCATCCTGCTCCGACTTCTCCTAATAATCCCAATGCCTCTCCAATGCTCAAGCCGCACTTTACATCAAATGTCGGAGATACCTTCTTCTTATCCCATATACCTTTGACATTTATAAAGACCGGGACACTTACACCTGTGAATCTCTTCACACCTATCCAGCCGTCCCATCCGCTTTCGGAGATGTAGCCTTCAACATAACTTTCGTTCTTGATCCACATATGCTCAAGACCAATACCTGCTCCGATAAACACAGGACCGAAAATCTTTCCGTGCGAAGTGGTGAATGACAATGCACTGCCGGTCTTGCTTCCCACGAATGCTCCATATCCGCCTTCGACAAAACCTCTATATGACTTTGACTGGGCATTAGCTGATATTGCTGAAATGCAAGCTATTAATATTATCAAGAGTATTCTTTTCATAATAGAATTGGAATTTACTTGCTATTCGTATCTCGATGCTTCAATAGTTATAGATATCTCTTTGTCATTCTCATACCAAGTCAATGTCGCGTGATCAAAGTCTATAATCTTTCCACGGTATATTACCCTTGAGTCATAATCACCTTCATTCAATACAAAGGATTTCTCTTCCTCATTCAGATATACCCTATATGTTTTATGAGTGCTTCCATAAGGATATTCTGCAAGGACCATACTGGTTTCAGTAACCTCACATTCTGTCCTGTCATCCGAAAACTCAAGTGTTATATGAGTTGTCTCATAACCTCCGCCGTAAGTATGGCAAAGCCAATGTGACTCTTTCTCACACGAGCAGCATATGATCACTGATATAAGTATCAAGATTCGTTTAATTGTTTTCATATTAAAATTCCGACTTACATGTTTCTGAGTTTATTATTGATGTTATTCACAAGTCTCACCATCATACGGGTTGCTTCAGTCTCGCTTTCGGTAGAAAGGATAGGTACCTGCATCATATTTCCATAACTATATATCCACCAGAGGCCATTCTGATTAATAATGTGAAGGTTTACAGATGAATTTCGATTGCTGATGGATATAGAGAGATGATTCTTCTCTTTAAACATAGAAACGCGTATGCCTTTACCTGTCTTTTTCAATATCTGCTTGATGTATTTTGCCGCTTCATCAAGTGTCAGATTCAAGTCGGATTCTCCGATAGAATCTCTTAAGGCCTTGTACTGCTTTTCGGTGTGCTCCAGCTCATCAATTCCGAAATATATGGATCTGTCAATCGCTGAATTAAAGAAAACATGACTGTCGTTTATGTATTCTATTATACCTACGCACAGATTACCTCGGTAATGTTTGTAAATCGTTCCCGTGTCTATTCCTGTGATTGTGAAATGTTCAATATCATTGCATCCATTGTCCATTATTGCCTTCAGCAACGAGTCGTATAACTGCCTGAAGCGTTCTGCGGTTATCTTCTCATTTACGACAATATAAAGAGGGAATACACGCTGAGAGTTATTGTCATCGTCCTTGTCATCGTCGACTGCATTGACCCCCAAACGGCACGATACCAATAATTCCTCTGAATGAAGTGTTTCAGTAATTTCATTGATTTTAACAATAGTGGCCTTAGTTGCTCGCGCGTCCGTACCTGAAGGGACGTTTACAATGAGCTGCAAATGGGACTTAAAGCTGAACGCTCCAGCCGCCACACTGTCAACACGCATTCTGACATAACCAGTCTGAAGCACAGTCACCTTTGCACCGTACAGCTTATGCTCTGCAGAAACCGCATCCAGAATCTTCTTACGCCTTCTTGTATTCCTGAAATTTATAGCCCAAATAAAAACCAGGAATAGATATATAGCAAATAACGCATAAGTGGAACTATCGTTAATATGAGTCACAAATGCAGATACAAGCATTATGTGAAACAGCACCAGAAAAGTTATTGATATGATTCTTGACTTATTCATCTGTTGGAATCTATTTTTACAATCTCGCAGTCAATCGAACTTACAAATGCCTTGATGTCACTGTACAGATATCTGTAATCATCTGCTGTCAACTTCAGCTTCATTGGGAGAGTTACCCTGATCAAGTATGGCATTAGAGTAACATATTCAGTCAAGGATTTCTCCTTCAACATTGCATGTCTCGTTTCGCAAAATGATTTGAACTGCTTGTTAAGATAAGTTTCAGAAAACGACTGACCTTTGACTTGGGATTTGAATATTGCCTGTAAGTCTATCTTATTCTTGTTGTTCACTTGATAGAATTCCAAATGCCATTCTTCATTCTGTCCTAACAACTTCATATACCCGGGACCGAGTCCTTTCTTCTCAAATCCAAGAAATGCAGATTCGCTGATCTCATCAAATCTCTTTTTTACGCGTTTAGGTAATATGTATCCTTGTGCGAAGCTTAGTATCCAGGCAAACGGCATAATGACAATCTGAGGTATGAAGCAAAATGCGACCTGTTCTCCAATAGGCCAGTCTTTAGGGTCGACAATAAACATTATTATTAAGATTGGCGTAAGAATAGAGGAGAGTAGAAGTGTTTTGGGAGTGACCTTTACAAACCAGTTCCTTACAGTTGAATATGTCAAAATCTTGTTTGGGATGCCAAAGTACAACAGAGGTGCATCATCCGCAGCTTCCATGACATGCTTCATATATGCGTTTATGCCTTTCATATATAATTTCCGATTTGTCTGTGTAAATATACGAAACATCTCACAGAAAACAACCCATTGTATCGCGCTCTGGCACATACAGATATTCATTTTGCCTGAAACTAATATGAACCTATTGTGATACCTGAAGGGCACACAATTGAAGACATTAAGAAGAGAGGACAAATCATCAGAGACTTTTACCGAGAGTTGAACGAAAAAAGCATCTCAGACGAGATGCTTAACTTTTGCCCCTTATGCGTGGCGGAGGTGTATCAAAATGGGTATTCCATCTTTAAATTCAGCCATTTTTTATAATGTTAGTTTGTATTTCCTATTTACAGATCCTTCGCTGACGCTCAGGATGACATGGTCACGCTCAGGATGACATGGTCACGCTCAGGATGACACCTAAATCATGCAGATATAACAAATATCCCGGCCCCCGTCCACAAAAACAGTCCTTTTCATGGACAGCAGGCTCATTTTGTACTGCGCCCCAAAAGTTGGACACAACTTGAAGGTAAATGAAAAGGAATGAGAATTACCCGAAGTATGTACAGGCGATGCGCTTGATGGATGCAGGAAAATCTGCCAATTATGTCGTGAAACATTTGAAATTGGGCTGGCCCACCCTCAGACTGGTACGTGAACGTTACCTGTCGGGAGGTGAGCTAGCCCTTCTTCAACCCTTTCACTGT
>JAFYUH010000097.1 GCA_017549605.1 Bacteroidales bacterium | reverse complement strand
CTCTTAACGATGCTGCTGAGACTAAGGCTATTAAGCTTGCGATGGGTGAGCAGAACGCTAAGAAGTCTAAGATCACATCTACAAAGTCTATTACAGGCCACATGCTCGGCGCTACAGGTGCAGTGGAGCTCATCGCATCGGCGTTGTCACTCCACCACGGCGTTGTAACACCTACAATCGGTCTTACTAACCCCGACCCCGAGTGCGACCTCGACTACACACCTCTCAAGGCTGTGGAGGCACCCATCACTGTTGCTATCTCTAACTCGCTCGGCTTCGGCGGTCACAACGCCTGCGTAGCACTCCGCAAGTGGGAGAACAAATAACATTTGAGTATAACATAAGTAAAATAGATAACACTATGAAACTTTTGGAAGGTAAGGTAGCACTCGTAACAGGTGCTGGCCGCGGCATCGGTAAGGCTATCGCTTTGCGCTTCGCCCAGGAGGGTGCTAATGTAGCATTCACAGACCTCGCAGTAAACGAGGCTGTTGAGGAGACCGTAAAGGAGATTGAGGCTATGGGCGTGAAGGCTAAGGCCTACGCATCTAACGCAGCAAACTTCGACGAGACACACGAGGTTGTAAAGCAGATTGTTGAGGACTTCGGCCGTATCGATGTGCTTGTGAACAATGCAGGTATCACAAAGGATGGTCTAATGATGCGTATGTCTGAGGCACAGTGGGATGCAGTAATCAATGTGAACCTCAAGTCGGCATTCAACTTCATCCACGCCGTGACTCCCGTTATGGCGAAGCAGCGTGGTGGCTCAATCATCAACATGTCGTCTGTAGTGGGCGTAAGCGGCAACGCTGGCCAGTGCAACTACTCTGCATCTAAGGCAGGTATGATTGGTTTGGCTAAGTCTATCGCAAAGGAGATGGGTCCCCGTGGCATCCGTGCTAACTGCATCGCTCCCGGCTTCATCATCACCGATATGACAAACCAACTCTCACAGGAGATCAAGGACCAGTGGGCACAGCAGATTCCTATGCGCCGTGGTGGCACACCCGAGGATGTTGCTAATGTGGCATTGTTCCTTGCGTCAGACCTCTCGTCATATGTAAGCGGTCAGACTATTCACTGTTGTGGTGCTATGAACTGCTAAAATTTATTGTGATAGCGGCGCATCAGCGACGCTTCAATCAAAAGCCTGAATGGAATGTACATCAAAGTACTATCCATCCAGGCTTTTTTCATGTCAGCGCCACTGCTACACCACTCTGACAATAAATTTACATCCCGGGAGGCATGTCCCATCCGAGGTTCTTTCATTTGGCGCTACATCTCACGACTTTTGACCACAAATTTCCTCAGAGTTCTAATTCCTTTTTGTCTACAAATTGCTTTCTTAGTTTCGTTTTCTCGCAAGTTATTTGTATATTTGCACTATTAACCATTTCCGATTAACAAAACAACGACTATGAAATACGCAATTATCTCTACCGAGAAGGGTGATATGAAGGCCGAGCTCTACGCTAACGAGACGCCCATCACCGTTGACAACTTCGTGAAGCTCGCCGAGAGCCACTTCTACGATGCACTCACCTTCCACCGCGTGATTCCCGACTTCGTGATTCAGGGCGGTTGCCCATTGGGCACAGGTGCAGGTGGCCCAGGCTACACCATCCCCTGCGAGACACGCGCAGAGCGTCAGTACCACGACCGTGGTGTGCTCTCTATGGCACATCGTGGTCCCAATACTGGTGGCTCGCAGTTCTTCATCTGCCACAACCGTATGAACACTCAGCACCTCGACGGCGTACACACATGCTTCGGTAAGGTGGTAGAGGGTGTAGATGTTATCGACGACATCCGTCCTGGCGACCTCATCCTCTCTATCACCATCGTTGAGGAGTAACGCTTAACACACGATGACTATGCCCATGAATGACCTCAAACCCCTATTTGGCAACAGCACACAGGAGCCGCTCTACATTGCTGGACCATGCAGCGTCGAGAGTCGTGAGCAGCTGCTTGCGGCAGCGAGTGGCGTTGCCGAGGCCGGTGTCGCCATACTACGCGCTGGTGTGTGGAAGCCACGCACCAAGCCTGGGTCGTTCGAGGGCATAGGCAGTCGTGCGCTCGACTGGATGGTGGAGGCGCGCGAGAGGTATGGCCTAAAAATCATCACCGAGGTTGCGACACCCGAACACCTCGAACTTGCGCTCAAGGCTGGCTTGGATGGCGTGTGGATAGGTGCGCGCACCACGACAAACCCCTTCGCTACGCAGCTCATAGCCGATGCACTGCAGGGTGTCGATATAGCCGTGCTTGTAAAAAACCCCGTGATCCCCGATGTAGACCTCTGGGTGGGCTCTATCGAGCGTATATATAATAGTGGTATAAGGCGCATCGCTGCGGTGCACCGTGGCTTTGGCACGCACAACAATAGCCGCTACCGCAACGACCCACACTGGTCTGTACCCATCGAGTTGCATCGCCGTCTGCCCAATCTAAGCATCCTCTCCGACCCAAGCCATATCGGTGGCAGTAGGGAGCTCATCGCGCCACTTTCGCAGGAGGCTCTCGATCTCGGATTCTCGGGCCTTATGATTGAGTGTCACCCCGCGCCCGATACGGCGCTTAGCGATGCAGCACAGCAGATTACGCCCGCGGTGCTTAGTGATTTATTAGGGGGTCTGCACCTACGCCGCACACCCGTGGGACGCGATTCGATTAGCGAATACCGCCTACATATCGACAGCCTCGACAACCGCATCATCGAACTTCTGGCCGAGCGTATGGATGTGGCGAGGGAGATTGGCGAGTACAAACTTAAGCACGGCATGGCAGTTATGCAGCACGACCGTTATAACGAGATGCTTTTGTCGGTTGAGAGGCGTGCCGAGGCAA
The DNA here is from genome assembly GCA_017549605.1 of Bacteroidales bacterium. Lineage (GTDB taxonomy): Bacteria > Bacteroidota > Bacteroidia > Bacteroidales > F082 > Limimorpha. The sequence goes on along the minus strand of JAFYUH010000097.1, from coordinate 9,252 downwards.
TTGGTCTAACCAAATCGTTTATACATCAGATTTTCAGGACTATACACGAAGAGTCGGTGCGTCAGCAGATGCAATTAAAGGCGGGCGAAACAAATAATTTGTAATTTTTTTGAAAAAAGTTGCAAAAAAAATTGCAGAATAAAAAAAATGTAGTACCTTTGCACTCGCAATCCAGCAAACTGCGGAAATAGCTCAGTTGGTAGAGCACAACCTTGCCAAGGTTGGGGTCGCGAGTTCGAGTCTCGTTTTCCGCTCAAGATAAGGCAGTTGCGCAAGTGATGCCTATCGAGTCAGCGATGACAGTTCTTATATTACTGCGGAAATAGCTCAGTTGGTAGAGCACAACCTTGCCAAGGTTGGGGTCGCGAGTTCGAGTCTCGTTTTCCGCTCAAAATCAAGCAGTTACAGAAATGTAACTGCTTTTTTGTTGTTGTGTATTTGTGTTAAAAACCGCTCCCCACAAACCTGTGGCAAGGTTTTGCCCTACAAACAGAGCAAAAAAGGAAAACAAAAGATTCGAATCCAAAGTGGCAATATGCCACATCAAAATTACATACTGTGCAATCAAACACATAGTTGCAAATCAGTTGCAAGACATTGTTTAACTATTTAATTTACAACTATGTATAGTGTTAATTTCACTTGCAACAAGGCAAATGCCAACAGAGCAGGAACAAACAGAATCCAACTTTGGGTGAATGTAAATGGTGAAAGAAGTGCTCTTTACTTAGACCTAAGGGCTGACCCTGATGAGTTCAAAAAAGCCATCTTCTCAAGAAAATCAAACCATATAAACCGTTATTGCTCTGAGATTAGGCGCAAAATCGATGAGTATTACACAGATTGCACCATCAGAGGTTTACAGATTAGGGCCTCAATGCTTACGGATTATGTAAGGAACGGCTACGAAGAGCGTCAATACACTGTCTATGGACTCTTTGAAGACTTTTCAAAACTTATAAAGAAGCGTGTTGGAGCAGAAATAGGCAATTCAACATATCGTAAATACCTTCTTGCAATCGAGCAGTTCAAGTATATCATTCCTGATAAACCATTGAGAGCTGTAGATAACGCCGATATACTTAATTATAAGTATCATTTGAAGAATGATGTTAGGCTAAAAGACTCAACCTTAGCATCGTACCTAACAAAGATGAAGAGTATCTTTGTTCACGCTCTGCGCAACCACAAAATCGAAAGGAATCCATTTGAAGGTATTAAGTTTCGCAAAGGAGCAGCGAATATTGTCCCATTAACTAAGGATGAGTTGATGAGAATAGCCAACAAAGACTTTGGTATAGACCGTCTTAACCAAGTTAGAGACCTATTTATATTCGCAGCAAATACTGCCCTATCATATTGTGATTTAGCGTCTGTGCACAGAGATGATATTCAACAAGATGGAGATGTAATGTATCTAAAGAAGAAGCGGGGTAAGACAGGTGTAACATACATACTTCCATTGAATGATACCGCTATGGAACTATTGAAGAAGTATGACTATGAACTACCCATAATTAGTAATCAACGATATAATTCCTACCTAAAAGAGATTGCTGATATATGTGGCATCAAGAAGACTCTTACAACTCACCTCGCAAGACATTGCTATTTATCTTTCTCGCTGAGAACAAACGATTTACAGAATTTGAATTTGCGACAGGTAACGATTTAGAAACAAGCGAAGTTCCCTTATCTGTCTTATTCTGCTTTATTAAAAAGAACGCTTTTTCTAATATGCAAAGATAGGAATTGTATTCGAATTACAACATATATCGATCATTTAAAAGCATCTAATATTATTATTTATTGGGCAAACAGAATCAAATTCATTAAAAATGAGTAACTTTGCAAAGCGTAATATACACTTTATGTTACTATGATTATAAAAACGATAAAATTGACATCTTTGTTTGTCAATACAGAGAATTATAGATTTGAACCACTATCATCACAAAAAGAAGCGATAGATAAGATGGTCGAGGATCAAGAGGATAAGTTATATTCTCTTGTAGATGATATTGTCACCAATGGTCTTAGTCCTGTTGATTTAATCATCGTAACGCCTAGTGAAGATAGCAGCAAATACATTGTACTTGAGGGTAATAGACGAATTACATCACTAAAGTTATTAAACAACCCAACTCTTATTGATGATAAATATGCTTCATTAAGGAAGAAATTCCAAAAGCTACAAAAAGATAAAGCTAATATTGTTGCAGAGTTAAAGAGCATAAGTTGTGCTGTGTTTGAAAATCCTGCAGAGGCTGATATCTGGATAAAACGCAAACATTCAGGAGAGCTGAACGGTGTTGGTACTGTTACCTGGAATGCTCAGCAAAAGCAAAGGTTTGAAGAAAAAACAGAAGGAAAATCATCTATCCCATTGCAGATTATCACATTATTGAAATCTCAAGACAATGTTCCAGAAAATATCAAAGACTCATTGACAAAACTCAATATTACGAACTTACAACGTTTGATGTCCGATCCGTATGTCAGGGAACATCTTGGTTTAGAAATCAACAATGGTACATTAGTTTCAAAGATTCAAGTTTCAGAAGTTATTAAGGGACTATTGAAAGTGGTTACTGATATTTTAAACCCAGAGTTCAAGGTTGCAGACATCTACAATAGAGAAAAAAGGAAACAATACATAGATAATTTTGAGAAAGATCATCGCCCAGATTTATCAAATGAAACTTCCGAACAATGGAGTATTCAGGATATCGTAAACGAGGATGAGAAATCTCAAATAAATAATGAACCGAAAGAAACTCAAAAGAGCAAAAGTAAGAAGCCCAAAGCAAGAGTTGGTTTGGTTCCTAGAAATCTTGTATTACACATAAATAATCCTAAATTGAACAAGATTTTTGAGGAACTTAAACAAATACCAGTGAGAACATGCCCTAATGCCTCTTCTGTTTTGTTAAGAGTGTTCTTAGAGTTATCCGTTGATGCCTACTTAGAGAAATATGATTTAGTTAAAAACAATGCTATCACAGCTTGTTCCTCTGGAGAAAGTTTACAAGGTAAAGTTGGTAAAGTGTTAAATCATATGACTCAATTAGGAATAATGAGTAATGATTTATCGAAAGGAATAAGATCCGAAATTAATGATAAGAATTCAGTATTGTCCATTGAATCATTGAACGCATATGTTCATAATGAATTCTTTTATCCTAAGGCTGATAATTTAATTATTGGTTGGGACAATATTGAAACTTTCTTTGTATTATTGTGGGAATCTATAAATAAAAAATAAAGGTATGGAGTTTTTATCACCTCTAAGATATCCAGGAGGCAAAGCTAAAGTTGCAGACTTCGTGCAATGCTTAATCAAAGAAAATGCATTGCTCGATGGTACTTATGTTGAGCCATATGTTGGAGGAGGCTCCGTAGCCCTATCTTTACTTTTCAATGAATATGTAAGGGATATATATATAAATGATAAAGATATATCTATTTACGCATTCTGGTATAGCGTTCTACACGAATCTGAGGCCCTATGTAAATTAATAAAAGATACTCCGATAAATGTAGAGACATGGCATAAGCTAAAGGAGATTCAATCAAATAAAGAAAATGTTGATTTACTGAATTTAGGATTTTCTACATTTTTTTTAAACAGAACAAACCGTTCTGGTATTTTAAAAGCAGGAGTTATTGGAGGGTACGACCAGACCGGCAACTACAAGATTGATGCTAGATTCAATAAAGATGACCTAATAAAAAGAATCCAAAGAATAGCAGACTATGCGGATAGAATTCATTTATCAAATGAAGATGCTGTAACTTTGGTGCAACGCTTAAATAATGAATTGTCTCACAATACATTGTTTTATTTAGACCCGCCATATTATGTTAAAGGAAAAGGTCTATACATGAATTATTATAATGATGATGATCATAAGGATATAGCAAATGTAATAGATGCAATCCAAAATCATAAGTGGATTATCTCTTATGATAATGTACCATTTATAACCAGTCTTTATTCAGAATATAGACAGCAATGTTTTGAACTGAATTATAGTGCTAGTAATTCTGGTAAAGGCGAAGAGATCATGATATTTTGTAATAATATAGTTATTCCTGAACATAATTTATTTAATCGCCCAACAAAGTGAAGATAACAAAAATTCACATAGAAAAATTTCGAGGTTTTCAAAAAGAAGACTTTGAACTAGGTTCACAATTAACAGCTATCGCAGGCCAAAATGGAACTCAAAAGTCCACGCTGCTTGGCATTGTAACTCAGACCTTTACTCTTAAGTCCGATGATCCAATGAGAGCAGAAAAACCTTTATGTGGGGGCAGTTATATCTCTGCTTTTAAAGATAAATTCAGATTATCACCAACTTTTGATAAACCTAAAGGGCATGAATGGACTATCTCATTTGACTCTGGAATAGCAGATTTTACGGTTGAAAGTATTAAACGAACTGGAGACCCGAATGTTCGGTTTTGGAAAAAAGGTGCAAGACAAGAAGGTGATGGTTATATATCATTTCCTACAATATTTTTAAGCTTAAAGCGCTTGGTTCCAGCTGCTGAAGAAACTAAAATTATAACAGATGACACACTGTTGACAGTAGAAGAATTAAATGAGTTCAAGCAATTACACAACAAAATATTAATCGCACAGACCCCTATTTCATCCGCAACCGCAATCACCTCAAAAAATAAGCAGTCTGTAGGTGTTTCTACGGGATTATACGATTGGAATCAAAATTCAATGGGACAAGATAATCTAGGAAAGATTATACTTGCATTATTTTCCTTCAAGAGACTACAGGAGAAATATCCTGGACAATACAAAGGTGGTATTTTGGCTATTGATGAAATGGATGCAACAATGTATCCTGCTTCACAAGTCGAACTATTAAAAATATTACGTAAATATGCATCTAAGCTGAAATTGCAGATACTATTTACAACTCATTCAATGTCTCTTCTTAAAGCAATGGATGAATTAGTCAAAGAGGTTGGCAAACAAGTCGAAACAATAAATCAAGTAAAACTCTTATATCTAAAGAAAATTGACGACAAGATCGTAATCAAACAAAATATAGATATAAAAGGTATTCAGTTGGATTTAAATGTTGTTGCTGAAGGAAATAATCGTAAAAAGAATAAAATTACGGTATATACAGAAGATAAAGAGAATATATTATTAGCAAAAGCTATTTTGAAATCTAAGGCTTCAGTTTTAGATTTCGTAGATGTCACTTTATCTTGTTCACTCCTAATAGAACTTGTAAACAAAAATATTCCAGCGTTTAAACATCCATATTCAATCGTTATATTGGATGGTGATATCAAAGAGGATCGCAATCGGCGCAAAAAAATTAAGAATGCTGATAATATTTTAGTACTACCTGGAAACAAATCACCAGAAAGACTTCTCGCATCTTATTTACATAATCTTTCTGATGCGGATTCATTGTGGTCAAGTATAGCAAATGGGTATTCAAAACAAGTATGTTTTAGGGAATATTCACTAGAACAAATAAATGCATCAGGAGAAGATGGACGACAAAATGCAAAAACATGGTTTAACAATCAGCGTGAAGTTTATTGGGGGAGGAACATGCGTAAAATTTTAAATTCATTTCTTAACACTATATCTGCAGAAGTGCAAGAATTTAATGCCAATTTTGACAAGATGATTAAAAGGTATATTCATGACTAACCTTTTATTTTATAAAGATTCGGCGTTCACCTTCAACAAGTGAACGCCGAAATTGTATCAGCTTATCGCATTCATTCCATCTATCAAGTCTTGATATGTAGCCACTTTGTGGTACTTCACGTTGGCTGTGGAGATGGAGTTGAACAACTTTTCTGCACAGTCGATTTTGGCTCGTTCGATGGCGGACAAATCCATTGATGACATTGAACCTTTTGTTTCAGCTACGAAGAAGATGTGCTTCACCTCATTCTTTTTCATTGCGATTGCCCAGTCGGGAGCATAGTTGCCTACGGGGGTAGGAATTTGGAAAGTACGAGGCAATTTTGCATATACCACTACTTCGCTTGCTTCATCAAGGTCATGAGCAAATTGGCGTTCGCCCTTGCTGTCGCTGAATACATAATCGGTGATATGTTTCTTGGCTTCGTAGGCGCGGTCAAAGTCCATCTTGCTCTTAACGGTGAAGATGTCGCTATCATATTTGCCCTCGGTAATATTGTAGTGGATAGCCTCTACAATCATTGTTGATTTCTGCTCCTTGATAATGCTGATTACCTTGCGGATAAACTCTTCGGGATTGTTCTTGAACAAGTAGAGTTTACTTTGCTTAATGCCTTGCAATATCTTCACTACAGTACGACGAGTGAGGTTTGCACCTTTGGCAATGTCACCTACAAGGTCATACTTGACGGTTGAGGTACAAACATCAGTAAGTTCACGGGATTGCGAGTGAGTATTGCCAAATTCTGTCACTTGGCTTTCATCCTGCGTACCCTCCACCATCACATAGCGAAGTTGCTTGACTTCCAAATCCTTGTTGATGTATAGAATCGCTTTATCTATAAGTTCGTTGCTATCGTAACTTACCTGATAGACATACTGATGGTTAATTTCATTCCACAATGCTTGGAACTCCGCTTTGTTGAAGTTCTCGTTCAACTTGTTATCCGGTGTTGTGGTCTTTTCCTCAACAACCATATCATCGAGTGCCTTCGGATCAAAGATAGAGTTAATCAAACGTGTAACGCCTTCTGCTATCGGTTGCAACTTTTGTGGCAATGGAGCTACATTGCCATTGGTCACAGTCTCACGATATTCGGGAGTGATATTCTTTTGATCGTCAATATAGCCGTTGTCCTCCAAGTATATGATGATACGACTTGCTTCGGTTTCGCTGATAGTGTGTACCTCTTCGCCAATCTTGATTTGTTTGCCTGTGAAATAGGTAACGGTCGCTTTGGCGGCACGCTCACGAAGTACATCACGAGTTTCACGTTGCAAGGCTGTGGTAAAGTCTGCATAACTTTCGTTGGCAATTACCGTCAGTTTGTTTACCTCGTGCACATCCTCGCCCAACAGTTCGGCATCCATACGTGTACCGTGCTTATCCACACAGATACGCAAACCACGTCCTACTTCCTGGCGCTTAGTGGTAGTAGAATTGCTATGACGGAGCGTACAGATCTGGAATACATTCGGATTATCCCAACCCTCACGCAAAGCAGAGTGTGAGAAGATGAAGCGTGTAGGCTCCTCAAAACTCAGCAGGCGTTCTTTGTTCTTTAGGATAAGGTCATAGGCCGAAATATCGTCAGACAATCCCGTCTTCTTCTCTGCTTTACTATCAATCATTCGGCCACTCTTTTTGTCAATTGAAAAATAACCGCGATGTACATCTTGCGGATAGAAACGGCGAAGGTATTCGTTATAGTCCTCATCCCATATATGGAACTCGTTGCTTACAAGGCGTGAATACTCCTCCTCAAACATCTTTTGGAAAACTCCTTTCACTTCGTTACCCTCTTCATCATAACTTTTGTATTTGGCTACCTCATCAATGAAGAACAGCGATAGGCACTTGATACCACGCTTGAACAGTTGGCGTTCCTTCTCGAAGTGCGACATGATGGTCTCACGTATCTGCACACGCTGCATGTTCAGTTCGTTGGTGTCACCTATTACCTCACCACGGCGTATGGTCGTACCATTAAGAAAAGTTACATAACCATTCACATTGATTTCCGATACGGTGAAGCCATCATACTGAGCCAATCCTGATTCCTCACGCAAATTGTCTCCCACACCAAATGTCTTTATCTTACGAACGATAGTGCCCGATGCCGTCTTTGTCTCTATCTCGATGCGTGCCATCGGTGGTTGTTTAGGAGATAGTACAATGTTATCCAAATAGAGATAACTGCTTGTACCTCGCAAGTTCTTTACCTCAAAACCCTTGACATGGATACGCTTCACCAACTTCTGGCGATAAGCATCGAGTGAGTCTAATGCATAGATAGTATCGTGCTTGGTCTTGTGGGTAGCCGAGTAGTTGAGCACAAAGAGCGGATTAAATCGCTTGATGCCCGCCTGTGTGGCATCACCCTCCATCTTCTGTGGCTCGTCCATTATGATAATAGGATGGTTGGCTGCAATCACATCAATAGGTCGGCGACTGCCAAACTCATCACGCTTCGAATAGATGATACGACTCTCTTTGCTCTTGCCCCCCTCCTTCATTGAGGCAGCAAAGGCCTGGGTATTGATAATCATTACACTCAGTCCCGAGTTTGAAGAGAAGCTATCGAGTTGTTGCAGGTTACTACTATTGTATATAAACCAACGAGCCTTCTTGCCGTAGTACTCCATAAAATGTTCTTCCAACATCTTGAAGCTCTTGGCTACACCCTCGCGAATGGCAATGCTCGGTACTACGATGATAAACTTACTCCAGCCATATTGCTTGTTCAGTTCAAACATAGTCTTAATATAGACATAGGTCTTACCTGTACCCGTCTCCATCTCAATATCGAGGTTTACAGCTCCTACACCTTTAGCAAGTGAGGCGGATGGAGTTATATCATACAGGCTCTGTATGGCGTTGATATTTTTGAGCAATGCACGCCCGTCCAACTCTATACGATGATTACGGAAGCCTGTATCACCCTCAAAGTCTATCTGCTGTTGAGTACGTTTGCCACGGTCAATACGATACTCAGCCACTCGGTGCGATGGTTGTCCTGTAAAGACCGCTACCGTATTTTCTACAGCATCGGTCTGGTATTGCTGAATCTTAAACTTGAACTTCATAAAACCTTTGTTTAGATAATTCTGCAATTAGTATCGGGTGAATAGTGCTTGAAAATCTGCTCAAAGTTGTCAATCACATTGTCGTTGGCTGCCGACGCATCACGCATAACAAAGTATATAGGTTGCAACTTGGCGATTTCTGTAATGGTCGATTCGTTTACATCACGGTCGAAGCAAGCCACAAGGTAATTATCATCTACGAAGTGAACATTCTTTCCTGCAATCTGCTTGCATTCAATCTTGGCAGAAAGTTCTATTCCAAGATCAAGCATTACTTGGAAGAGCAAATCCTCGTTGGTACGGTCTGCCTTTACATTCTCATTGAAAAGTGATTGCAATTCAAACTCCTGTGGAGTATAATAGACATCTTCCATATTAGAGGAGTCGAGTTTCAATACTCGGAAACCTGTATCGAGGTTTTGAGCTGATTTACCTGCCTCTTCTTTGACCTTTATTCCTGCTCTGCGGAT
>JAFYUH010000096.1 GCA_017549605.1 Bacteroidales bacterium | reverse complement strand
TTTACGATGACGGCTGTGATGCAAAGTCCGATCAGTATGCTGGCACAAATGACATTGATGGTATGATAACCTTTGTTGAATTCTGTCAGTGTTTCAGGGTGATTTTCCCTTTTTATCCTGATTATCAGAGTCGTAGGCAGGATAACCAAGACCAGCGTAATAGCTGCGATCATCATCCAGTCATAACCATTTTCACCTTTAATGTCAGGCAGACAGGATATCATAAAGCAGGTGAGTCCCCCTGCCATAGACAGTGTTCGGAAAAGTTTAAGTGTTTTCATAATTAATGTGATTTTAAGATGCTGGGCTGTTGTTTTACTCCTTGTTTCGAGAAGGTTTAGACGACCCTATTATGAGCAGCACACCTATGATCAAAGCACCCAGAATGATTGCTCCTGCCGAAACAAGCGCATCACCCCAGCAGAAAGGTGTTCCCATCAGATGCCTGACTAAAGGCAGCAGGACAATGATACCCACTGCATACAATGTGGTTGACTTCGCAATCCGAATCTGATCTTTACTTAGTTTCATAACTAATCCTCCTTGTTCTCTTTCAGCAGTCTATGGTGGTTATATGCAAGCAGATATATGAGGCTGATGCACATCAGAAGTCCAACGATCAGGTGAAGGATACCGTCACGTCCGTTGATGAACTGAACAATTGTGTAAATCGCATATGAGCCCCAGAGCAGATATCCGAGGCAGATCCAGATGATTTTAGTTCTTGTTTTCATAGTAGTGTCTATTTGTTAAGTCAATTGTTTTTCAGTTTATAGTACTTTGTCAGATAATATACGAACACAAGAACTCCGATTATAAAAAGTCCGGATGTCATATAGAAAACGATATCGAAATCTTTTGAAATCAAGCGTGGAATGGCAATCGCTATCAGGGCAAGTAACGAAAGTCCTACACCTCTTAGATTGCCACGAAATTCTTTTTCTGTGTGATTTTTCATAGTTATTTTCCTTTTACGATTAATCTGCGGACAAAGAATGCCACTACCGCTATAAAGACGGGAAGACTGGCATAAAGTACTACAGAGATGTCAGAAAGTGATTCTCGCGGAAGGTTAAGTGATGCCCAGCATACGGTTATGCATATAAGGAAGTTTCCAACCGAGAATCCCCAACGCTGCTTCGGTGTGACATCATCAGGGATTACCCACCACATTTTTTGATAATCGGGATTGCCGATGCTGATGATGGTCAGATATATCGCAAGAAGCGATGTGACATATCCTGCACCGAACAAGTTGATGTCCATAGTTGTTTCTCTGGTCGAGAACAACCAAAGGAAGAACAGGAAAAAAGCTGCCAGAGCGATGATAGGGGAGAGGATCTTTTTCATAGTAATCTGCATTAGTGTTTTATAAGCTATAAATTTAGACAAAATTGTTCTGATTTCCAGCAATATGCATATAAAAAGCGTGGATTGTTCTTATCCAGCCTGAGGTCCTGAGAAAACCTATTTGCACTGACAAGTCCAGCCCACGCGAAGCGGAGGCATTTACTGAACTTATCCGGTGTGCAAATCTCTTGAAATTTCTCAGGTTTCAGGTTTCTCCGAATAACTTAGCAAACGCTATATAATGTATATTTTAAAGCCTAAACATAGCCTTGTGCAACAAATATAATAACTTTTTCTCAGAAAAATATGTATGTCAAACGAATTATGCAAAGATGTTATATGCTGTAATTATCAAACAGCAAAGCTGAGCAATAATCAGGATTGAAGATGCGTTGCCAGTTTTACGATATTTCCTGAATTCAAGGAAATAGACCGCCAACATGCAATATAGAGGTAAATTCTCAAGCAGAGAATATCCGGACCAATCACCGGTGATTGCATAATACACGATGAATCCTATCATTGCTGTTGCAATGCCACAAAAGCACATGAACGCAGTCTTACTGTACAGGACTTTTAAGATAGTGTCTTTCATATCAATGATTTTAATTTTGTTTTCCATAATTATTCAGGATCCATTCCCATACAAGATCTTTCTTGGGGTCATCCAGATCGATGAGTACATCAGGTACAAGGTATTCTTCGTCCAAAAGATCCTTGTTGACCCTTGTGAAGTATTTGCAGCTTGTGCCGACCAAAGTCGATGTGTTCGGAAGAATGGAGTAGAGAATATCTCCGTAATTGCATGGGTTGGCTCC
>JAFYUH010000095.1 GCA_017549605.1 Bacteroidales bacterium | reverse complement strand
TAAAATGCACATTGCGCCATGCCGCAGAAATAGAAGCCATGAACATACTGCTTTCCATGGCCGACGAGCTTAAATTAGGCCACAAGAAATTGGAAGATTATAAAATCATCTGGGAGGAGTGAGAATGAACTTCTACAGCAAACAATTATATCTCCACATGCAGCAGCTCCCGAAGGGAGACTACATAAGGATAAGAGACGAGCTTTGCGAGTTTCTGAAGTGGACACTCGCAAAATACTACAACAAAGTGATGGGCAAGAGCCGCATCAATTATCAGGAAAGAATTCTCATAGAGTCTTTCTTCAACAAGAAAATTTTTAAAATAGATTGATTTATGATTCGTCAAGAAGACATATATGCTGCCACCAATGGCGGTCTGAACGTGCTTTGCCATTTCTATAAGGAAATAGACCCTTCCAACCCAAAGAAACCTCTGAAGCTTCGCTCTGATGACAAGCGCGCTTCTGCCGGTTGTTTCTGCAAAAACGGCATCTGGTTCATCAAGGATCATGGCGGCAGCGACCAGAAGGCATACAATGCCATTGAACTTGTACGCGAGAAAATGAACCTGGATTTTGGCGAAGCCATAAACTGGATTGCGTCCACTTTTGCGCCTCATCTGCTGGCATCCGCGCAAGGCAACAATACTTTTGCCTTCAAACCGAGCATGAAGAAGGAAGCGCCGTCAACGGAAATGCGTCTCATCAGACGTAAGTCTGGCGAGTTCACCGAGGCTGAATTAGAATGCTTAGGCTATAAGATTACTCAGAAAGTTTGCGACGAGTTCGGTCTGATACCATTAGACGGCTACATCACCAAGGCGAAGGAAGACCACTCCTGGCGTATCGAGTCGAACGACCAGTATCCAATCCTTTTCTACGATTACGGAGAATGGGGCAAGATATACCAGCCTTACGGAGATCTTCGCTTCATGTATTACGGCGAGAAGCCAAAGGATTTTATCTTTGGGACAAAAACTTTCCTTAAGTTCTGGAAGGACGCTCTTAAAAACAAATATCCAATATCTAAAACAGAATATGATAAGGAGTTTTCTAAACCGGAGGATGAACAGAATTCGGAGGTTATGTCGCGTTCTGTTAAATTCGAGAATCTTATCCTGTGTTCCGGTCCGTCTGACGCTCTTAACGCCTACAGCGTCGGCAATTGCGAAGTGTGCTGGCTTAACTCAGAGTCTGAACCGTTGTCGAACAATCATCTTCAGAAGCTGAAGAGAATATGCGAAAACCTTTTTGTCTGCTTCGACAGCGACGAGACTGGTTTGCGCTGTGCGCAGAAGATAGCGTTGCAGGATCTTGATGTCAGGGTTATAGAATTTCCTGAAGACTTCGCCAGTTATTCTACGAATAAACGCGACAGCGACGGCAACGCCAAGCCATGCAAGGACATCAAGGATTTCATGGTATATTACAAGCGCGGACAGATGAATCCGCACTATGAATTTGAAAACAGACTTATGAAGCTCGCCAAGCCGCTTAAGTTCTGGACCGAGATAATAAGCGAGAAGGGACGTGTCAATTACGACATTTCCAACGCCTGTCTCTTCAAGTTCCTTTCGGCTACAGGCTTCTATAAGATGACCGTAGGCAAGGACGGATGGCGTTATGTGTTCGTCAAGGACAAGGTTATTGAGGTCATTCCGGAAACGTCTATCGTCTCCAGAGTGAGGGCGCATCTGGCCAGGTTCATCAACGACAATCCGGAATATTACAGTTTAGGACTGGAGAATATGATACTTCGTAACAAGGTGCTTTCCGCCGATTCTTTCCAGAACCTGGAGCAGCGCAGCTTTAATCTTGATTCGTTCACAAAGACCGAGGAATACTTCTTTTTCCGCAATGTGATAGTGCGTGTGACAGGCGACAGAATAGAGAAGGTAAATCCATTGGAATGTCCGTATTATGTCCTTAAAGACAAGATAATACAGCATGATCTGTTATTGTCGGACAAGCCTTTCTATACTGTGGCTGATTCGGATAACTATAAGTATGCGCATGATGTTCTGTCGCAGTATTCCCCCGACACCCCCGAATATTCCGAGATAAAACAGGGAATTGACAATACGACAAATTCTGATCGTTACAAACTCGAGGTTTTCTCAGACTTCGACATGATAAGATACATATATAATACAGGCAACAGGTACTGGAAGCAGCAGACAGCCGACACGGATCTTACGCCTACAGAAAGAAACATCGTAGACTTGAACTTCATCAACAAATGTACAGCATTAGGCTATTTGTTGTCGAGATATAAATCACCGTCAAACGCCAAGGCTCTCTATTGCATAGAGACATCCATTTCAGAAGAGGACGAAGGCGAACACAACGGAGGTAGCGGTAAATCGTTATTCACATCGCTGGTAAACTACATGAGAAACAGAATATCAGTCTCAGGACAGCGACAAATGGACTTCAATTTCATCTATCAGAGCATCGACTTTGATACGGAAATATTCCACATCGACGACTTGAACTCAAAACTGGACTTGAACGTATTTCTTCCGGACATCACCGGAGACTTGCAGGTCAATCCTAAGCATAAATCAGCGTTCATACTTCCATTTGCGCAGTCGCCGAAGTTTTCGTTCACATCCAACCACGCCATAAGCCGTTTCACTGGATCTTTGAGAAGAAGAATATTCTTCTGTGAGTTTTCCGACTATTATCATAGTGCCAACGAGAAAGGACTGAAGGAAATGTCGCCTAAAATAGAGTTCGGCCGTGACTTCTTTACAGACTACAGCGAAGAGGATTACAATACATTCTATAACTTCATGCTTCAGAACGTGCAGCTTTATCTGAAGCGCGGTCTGATCGAGACAGATATGACCAATATCGAGGAACGTCAGAAACGCTATACCATCGGTCTTGACTTCATCGACTGGGCAGACGTTTATTTCCAGGATAAGTTCAATATGAATGTTGATAAGGAAGAGGCGTTTATAGATTTCAAGAACTCGCTTTCGCAGAGGTCGCAGTCGTTTGTCAAGAAGAAGACGTTTACCAAGAAACTACAGCTGTGGTGCGAAATCAAGGGCTACACATATAATCCTGAAGAAGTAATGCGTTATAAGTCGGAGACAGAGAAGAAGCGCAACGAAATACGCTGGCAAAAACCAATATTTAAAGGCAGTGATGAAATGAAAAACGCTTACGGTTTCTGGATCGGCAACAAGGACGCTGATGTTTTTGATAATATGTAAAAAATTGTGAATTTTACCAAAGGTAAACCTCAAGGAATGATTTTTGTGTATATTTGCAAAGAAATAATTTAAAAATCAAGAGCTATGGCAACAATCACATTAGAATTTAACGCAAGAAGCAAGAAAGCGCAACATTTGGTTAGTTTCTTGAAGACCATTGATTATATCAATGTCAAGGAACATAAAGAACCAGCATTGCCTAAAGAAACATTGCAGGCTATTAGAGAAATGCAGAATGGTGACGTAGTGGTATGCACCAGTATGGAGGATTATAAAAGAAAAGTACGTCATGCGTAATATAGTTTACACTAAGCAATATCTGAAGGATTTGGATAAGCTTAGAAAAAGCAAGAAGTTTGACGAAGAGGAATTGGATAAAGTTATTGATAAGTTGGCCAATGATAAAAAATTGGACAAGAAATATAAGGATCATAAACTTCAAGGTCAACTTTCTGGTTTTAGAGACTGCCATATAGAGAATGATTTAGTGTTGCTGTATTATAAGACCGATTCCAACGAATTAAAGATTCTAACGCTTGCCAGATTGGGAAAACATGCTCAGGTTCTTCCTGGGTTCTAAATACAAAGACCGCTTCGGCGGTCTTTTTTTGTGCCCTCTTTTTATTAATTTAATCTATCTATAACTTTATTTTTTCTAATGACAATTTGACAAAATGACAAAATAATGATATAAGTTGCTGAAAAGCAGAAAATTAAACTTTGTCAAATTGTTTGTCAAATTGAAAAATATTGTCAATTAATTTGACAAAACAAATAAAAACATTTGACAAAGGTGTAAATCAATAAGTTAGGTGTAAAAGTGCCGTTTTGCTGTCAAATTTTGTCAAATCAATGTCAAAACCATTTGACAAAGCAAAAGTTTATGATACATAATAAGTTACAAGCGAAAAACATTTTGTCAAATTAGTTTGAAAAAAAGAGTGAAGAAGAATTTTCCACACTCCTAACTCCTAATTCCTAACTCCTGACTCAAAAAGTAAAATCTATTTTATAAATCTTTCAAGTCAGCCCAAAACTTGGATTTTTCCCATTTTTTTGCTATACTTTTGTAAAGGTTTTAGTTGATATGTTCCAATGGTCTCCTTTGAGTTGCCGTTCGGGAGACCAAAGGAATACGAGAGGGAAACTCTTTGAGAAACTGAAAGTTGAAAAATGAGAATCGAAAATTGAGAGATTATGACTGACAAGAAGAAAACTGAAGGAATGTTTGGTCCAATATACCAACAATTCAAGAATGAACCTAAGAAAGCAATAAAATTTCTTAGAAAAGTCAAAAAAGGAGAATGTAAAGATGCTTTATACAGACCGGAAACTGGATATGTTGATATAGTCTGGGGTACTGGCGGTGAAAAAGGATTTGGATTATGCCATATAATAGAAGAGCATGAAGCAGAAATAAAGCAATTGGGATTTGAGGTAGAGGATTTTATTCCTATCATATTTTCAATAGGGGTATTTTCTGAAAATGATACAGAGCAGAAGATAAAGCTAAGAGGTGAGAATTATATGCTAATCATAAAAACTAAATGGAACAATGTTGATAAAAGGTTTTTATTATCAGCTTTTGATTTGCGCCCTATATCTAAGAAAAATCCTAAGCGTATTGCTAAACTAAAAAAGGGGAAATAAATCCCCCTTTTTATCTTCCGTTACCGTCATAAGTGCGGACGTTGAATCGGTTTTACTGACAGAACTGTTACCTGTCAAACGGTAATAGGCATTGTTAAAAATATCGACGCTAACAATCTTTCGTTTCCTACGCTGTATGGAAAACCTTTGCAAATATACAAATAAAACTATATAAATGTTTAAAAACCAATAAAAAAAATATTATGGAAGACACAGAAAAAAGAGAAGTATGCCAAGGATATACCATAAAGATGTATCCTGAGGAAATAGCACGTTTCAAGCGTCTTGCTTCCGAAATGGATAACGTCAAGACCCAGCGCGACGCCTTGAATGCCTTGATGGATTTCTTCGAGAATCCTAAGACCGTTGTCAAGGACAACCCTGAACTCATCAAGAAGAACCAGGAACTTCAAGAGGAGATTGAAGAGCTTCAAGAGACAATCGCTAATCTTAAGTCTGCACTGGCAATGCACCAGGAAGAGGCGGACAGCAGGACAAAGGCTATCGCCAACAAGCCTGAAAACATCTTCGAGGTCGAGGTTCATCCTGTAGCGTTCCATTTCCTCAAAGGCATGGCAGCGCACCAGAGCAAGCATAAGAATACGGAAGTCACGCCAGGCGACATCCTTGTGGATCTGTTCCTGTGCGACCTTCAGAACCCGCGAGCCAACAACCTTCCTTACATCGTGACATCGTCGGAAGTCCGCGCAAAGCTCGAAGAGTACAAGAAAAATCATCCTGAAGAATACGGAAAGGAGGCGTAAATGTTCGACAACATCATAGCAAG
>JAFYUH010000094.1 GCA_017549605.1 Bacteroidales bacterium | reverse complement strand
TGTTTACTTCTTCTTAACAGTTGCTGAGCTCTTCATCTCTCCACTCGGTTTGTCATTCGTATCAAAGGTAGCTCCAAAACATATGTTAGGTCTTTGCCAAGGTTTATGGTTAGGTGCAACAGCACTCGGCAACCTCTTATTGTGGATCGGACCTCTCATGTACAACGCTTGGCCAATCTGGCAATGCTGGACAGTATTCTTGGTAGTATGTCTCATCTCAATGGGCGTCATGTTCGGCATGGTTAAATGGTTAGAAAGAGTAACTCAATAAGACTACAAGTCAACAAGACTATAAGTTAGAAGCGCTGCTGTAAGAGTGGCGCTTCTTTTTTTAGTCGCAGAGACGCAAAGTCGCAGAGACGCAAAGTAAAATGAAACTTTACCTTAGTCATTCTGAGGTTTTGAGATTCTGAGTTTTTTATTATCATTTTTTCTTGTCATCAAATTGAAAAAAAACTACCTTTGCGGATAATAAATCATAAAGTTACAGCACTATGAAAAAATGTCTCTTATTATTTACATTATTCGTCCTTAGTTTATTTGCGAATCAATGTTTCGCTCAATCGAATGATCCTTTGAATCAAAGCAAGAAAGTGAACGACGGTTGGAGCACAGAACAGGAAAAAGTCATAACAAAAAAGAAAAGCAACCAGAACGAAGTCAAGACTGAGACCATCGTCAATGTCAAGGAAGAGACTCCAAAGAACAATGTCAAGATCATCAGTTCAAATCCTAATAAAATCAGCGTTGAATTGATATCATTAATAGGTAACAAAGCTTCTCAATATGTCGAGATAACAATAAAATTCACCAACCACGATGTCAATGAAAAGATGAGCATCACGAATTTCGTCGCATATAATGAAGAAGGCAACGAATTCACCGATTATTATCCAGCATCAGGATTGAACACCTTCACCGACGTTCCAGTTAAAGCCTCTTGGACATTCGGCAAGATGCTTCCTAGCAAGAACTCAAGAATACCAGCAATGTCATTCAAGATCAGCGACTGCACCATTGAAATGAGAGACGCTGTGATTGATTGGAGATAAAGACGCAAAGACGCAAAGTAAATAGTTCACGTATTTTTTTGTTGAAAGTTCAATGGTTCAAAAATTCCTAATTTAAAAAATTGTTGTTTTCATAACTTTTTTCGATTGTATCCGAAAAAAGTTATGATTTTTTTCGGATACAATCGAAAAAAGTATTTTTTTTTGCTAAAAATATTTTCCCATGATTCAAAAGCAAAACTTCCAACTTCCTTTGAAAACAACTATTCCAACATTGAATTCAAAGTCATCAGCAAAGATAATTTTTGGGAGTTCGTGATCTAAAAAACTTGTTGACTTATTGTCTTGTTATCTTGTTGTCTTTTTTCTTATTTTTGCGCAAAAAATAAGAAAAACTATGTTTAAAGGTCATCCAAAAGGGCTTTACGCCCTAGCATTAGCCAACACTGGAGAACGTTTTGGCTATTACACCATGCTTGCTATCTTCGTACTTTTCTTGCAAGCTAAATTCGGTTTCGACGAAGGACAAGCCGGTGCCATCTACGGTGGTTTCCTCGGTTGTGTTTATTTCATGCCTCTCATCGGCGGTATCCTCGCCGACCGTCTCGGTTACGGCAAGATGGTTAGAGCTGGTATCGTGGTCATGTTCCTCGGTTACCTCCTCCTCGCAGTCCCAATGATGGGCGCGACAGCGAAAGTCACCATGTTCTCAGCGCTCGCACTCATCGCGATAGGAACAGGTCTCTTCAAGGGCAACCTTCAAGTCATGGTAGGCAATCTCTACGACGAAGCAAAATACAGCCCATTCCGCGACAATGGCTTCAGTCTTTTCTACATGGCTATCAACATCGGTTCTATGTTCGCTCCAATGACAGCGACAAAAGTCACCGACCTCTTCCTCGGCAAAGCAGGATTCACCTACGTGCCTCAGATCCCATCACTCGCTCATCAATATCTCGATGAAACAATATCAGCTGATGCCTTAAAGTCATTCGAGACTCTCGCAGCACAACAAGGCAACACCGGCGACCTCGCCATTTTCGCACAAAACTACATCGATTCATTATCAACAGCATACAACTACGGTTTCGGCGTCGCTTGTATCTCATTGGTACTTTCAATGGCTATTTATCTAAGCTGCCGCAACTGGTTCAAACATGCTGACGTCAATACAAAACAAGCCAAAGCAATGGCTAACACAACTGTTAAAGTTGAAGAACTCACACCAGAACAGACACGTTCACGCATGACAGCATTATTTATGGTATTCGCTGTCGTCATCTTCTTCTGGATGTCGTTCCAACAAAGCGGATTGTGCCTCACCTTCTTCGCCCGCGACTACACAGCAAGCACAGCGACAGGATTCTCAAGAATAGGATTCAACATCTGGGCATTGACATTGATCGCTATCTCTGTTTACACATTATTCTCAACATTCCAGGCAGAGACAAGAAAGAACAAGATCGTCAGCGGCGTCATCACCTTATTATTATGGGGCGGCGCAGCAGCATTATATCTCGGCATGCCTGAAGTAGTAAACACATTACCACAACAATTCCAACAATTCAACCCATTCTTCGTCGTTGCCTTGACACCAGTATCAATGGCAGTATTCGGCGCATTGGCTAACAGAGGCAAAGAACCTTCATCACCAAAGAAGATCGGTTTGGGTATGGTTGTAGCAGGTTTAGGATTCGCTATCATGGCGATGGCATCAGTACATTTGTTAAGTCCAGCCGAGTTGAAAGCTACAGGTGGCGTAAGCAGCACATTGGTATCACCAAACTGGCTCATCAGCACATATTTAGTCTTGACATTCGCTGAGTTGTTATTAAGTCCTATCGGCATCTCATTCGTAACAAAAGTAGCTCCTCCAAAATACAAAGGCATGATGATGGGCTGCTGGTTCTGCGTCACAGCGATCGGCAACTACCTCACCAGCGTCATCGCTAAGATCTGGGGAACAGGAATGCCATTATGGATGGTATGGGGCGTACTCGTAGTATTATGCTTGTTATCAGCTACATTCATCTTCTCTATCATGAAGAAGTTGGAAGCAGCGACAAAAGAATGCTGAAACTAATTCATAATGCATAATTCATAATTAAATTTGTAGAGACGTATCATACGACACCATAAAACAAAAACATGTCGTTGATGCGTCTTGACAATTCATAATTCATAGTTTATAATTGAGATTATGGTAAGCCTGTGGCAGATATTTCTCATATTCGCAAAGATCGGGGCCTTCACTATTGGTGGGGGCATCCCGATGATTGCGGCGATAAAGTCGGAGCTAGTAAGTCGTAAGTGGCTCAACGACGAGGACTTTGTCGACATCATCACATTATCTCAAACGGCGCCGGGCTTGTTTGCCGTCAACATCTCCATCCTGACGGGACATAAGCTGCGAGGAACGAAAGGCAGCGTTGTGGCGACCATCGCCAGTTGTCTGCCACCATTCCTCATCATCTTGCTCGTAGCGATATTCTTCACCAACTTCAAAGACAACGAATACGTGATAAAGGCGTTCAAGGGCATCAGACCTGTTGTCGTTGCGCTCATCGGCGTTCCCGTGATAGACATGATCAAAGCCACAAAGATGAAATGGTGGTCATGGACAATCGTAGTCATATCGATGACTTTAGTTTGTTTTTTAAGTATCTCACCTATATACATACTGATATGCGTCATAGTGATAGCAGCATTTATCAGTTGGTATAATAACAAAGAGCATCATGATATACATTGAGTTATTCCTGACATTTTTCCTCATCGGCATGTTCACCATCGGAGGAGGATATTCCATGCTTCCACTCATACAAAACGAAGTCGTCAATGTTCACGGATGGATTGACGAGACGACATTCACCGACATCGTCGCCATCTCACAGATGACACCTGGACCTATCGGCATCAACTCCGCCACTTACGTAGGATATGAAGTTTTGTTAAAGTCAGGAGCCTCAGAATTCATGAGCGTTCTTGGCTCATTCACTGCAACTTTCGCAGTGGTATTACCTTCATTCATAATAGTTCTTCTTTTATGCAAGGTTTATGAAACATGGAAGAACCATCCTATCTTCAAAGGAGTGATGGCAGGATTGAAACCGGCGGTCATAGGACTTATCGGCACAGCAGCTGTAAGTCTCGCCACGCCAGAAAACTTCATCGATTGGAAAAGTTTCGTGATATGTATAGTAGCATTCATAGCATTATATTTCAAGAAAATCGGTCCGTTGGCGATTATAGGAATTGGAGCTATTGTGGGATTGATAGTGTATTAGAAGTCAACAGACAAGGGGTAACAGACAACAGATTTATTTATCATCCTTAAGAATTGACCATCAAAAAAAAATTAATTCCTAACTCCTAACACCTAATTACTAATTCAAAAAAAAATATTATTTTTGTATGCTATAATTTTTGTGAAATTTCAATAAAAACATAAAATGAAAAAGGAAATAAAATTCAGTTTGGTTTACCGTGACATGTGGCAAAGTTCCGGTAAATATGTTCCACGCAAAGACCAATTAGAACAAATCGCTCCTATCATCATCAAGATGGGCTGCTTCGACCGCGTCGAGTCTAATGGTGGTGCAGCAGAACAAGTTAACTTATTATACGGAGAAAATCCAAACCATTCAGTACGCGCTTTCACAGCAGCATTACACAAAGGCGGCATCGAATGTCACATGCTCGACCGCGCTCTCAACGCTTTACGTATGAACCCAGTCCCAGCTGACGTTCGTCAACTTATGTACAAGGTAAAGAAAGCTCAAGGCGTTGACATCACACGTATCTTCTGCGGTTTGAACGACGTTCGCAATATCATCCCTTCAATCCAATGGGCTAACGAAGCTGGCATGATTTCTCAAGCAGCTATGAGTATCACTTACTCACCAGTTCACACAGCTGAATATTACATCGAAATGGCTGAAAAACTCATCCAAGCTGGTGCTAAGGAAATCGCTTTGAAAGACATGGCTGGTATCGGCCGTCCATTCTCATTGGGCAAAGTCGTCGCTGCTATCAAGAAACAACACCCAGAAATCAAGGTTCAATATCACGGCCACTCAGGTCCAGGTTTATCAATGGCTTCTATGTTAGAAGTTGCTCACGCTGGCGTTGACTACATCGACGTTGCTATGGAACCACTCTCATGGGGTATGGTCCACCCTGACGTTATCTCAGTACAAGCTATGTTGAAAGACGCTGGTTTCTTAGTAAAAGACATCGACATGAACGCATATATGGAAGCTCGCGCAATGACACAAAGCTTCATCGACGACTTCTTGGGCTACTGGATCGACCCACGTAACCGTTACCTCAACTCATTGATGTTAGGCTGCGGTCTCCCAGGTGGTATGATGGGCTCACTCATGGCTGACCTCAAGAGCGTTCACGCTGCTATCAACATGAACCTTAAAGCTAAAGGTGAAAAAGAACTTACAGAAGACGAACTCCTCGTTCAACTCTTCGACGAAGTACAAAATATCTGGCCAAAACTCGGTTACCCTCCATTGGTAACTCCATTCAGCCAATATACAAAGAACATCGCTTTGATGAACCTCTATTCATTAAGCAAGGGCGATGCTCGCTACGAAAACTCAATCGACAAGGCAGCATGGGATATGATCCTCGGTAAAGCTGGTCAGTTGCCTGGCAAGTTAGACCAAGAAATCATCGACCTCGCTAACAAGAAAGGCTTTGAATTCTTCGAAGGTAATCCACAAGACAACTACCCAGATGAATTGCCACGTTTCCGCAAAGAAATGGAAGAAAATGGTTGGGATCTCGGTCAAGACGAAGAAGAACTCTTCGAATTTGCAATGCACGAAAAACAATACCGTGAATATAAATCAGGCGAAGCTAAACGTCGTTTCAACCAAGAATTAGAAGAAAAGATGAAAGCTAAGTTTGAAAAAGCTGGCGGCGAAGTTAAGATTCCAGATTTAAGAGCATTACGTCATCCAAACGCAGAACCAGTAGTGGCTCCTGTCGGCGGTAGAATCTTATGGGACATCGACTTCAACGACAAGTCAACTACACCAGCTCCAGGTACAGTTTACAAAGAAGGTGATGTCATCGCACAAATCCAAGCACCTTACGGTCAAGAACCAGTCGTAGCATTATGGCCAGGCAAGATCGTCGAAGCTGTTGCTCCACAAGGCAAACTCGTTGAAAAAGGTGAGACAATCGCTTTCATTGAAAAATAAGACTAAAGTCCACAAGACAACAAAAATAGACGCCAATTGGCGTCTATTTTTTTATATCAACACGAAAACGAATTGTTATTCATTTCTAATTCATCATCTCCAAAGGATATAAGCCAAGGAACCGACGCTTATCACCAGCCAAAGCAACACGCCTTGTACAAGCGGTTTCACGCCTACAGACTTCAGCACATCGGTAGAAAGCGAAGCGCCAATAAAGAACATGGTAATGATGAGACCTTTACGAGCCAATCCAGAAATGACCTTACCCACTTCAGGTACACTGCCGAGCAAATAAGTGTTTATCAAAATAGCCACAATGAACCAAAGGATAAACCAAGGAATGCTGATTTTCTGATCTTTACTTTTGAAGATAAACGAAGTGACAAGAGCCAATGGAATAATCCACAAAGCACGAGTAAGCTTGATGGTTGTAGCCACCTGAAGGGCTTCTTCTCCATATGCAGCACCTGCACCTACCACAGAGCTGGTATCGTGAATGGCAATGGCTGCCCACATACCGAACTCTTGTTGAGTCAAGCCCAAGCATTCGCCCAACACTGGGAAAATAAACAAAGCGATAGCATTGAGTACAAAGATAGTGGCCAACGCCACAGACATATCGCTTTCCTTCGCTTTTATAACAGGACCCACCGCAGCAATGGCGCTACCGCCACAGATAGCAGTACCCGAACTAATCAGATAAGAGGTATCTCTATTCATCTTCAAGAGCTTACGTCCAATAAACATACCAATAAGCATCGTACCTACAACCGACACAATGGTGAACATCATCCCCTCTTTACCAGAAGCAAGAGAAGCGTGAAGATTCATTCCAAAACCCAATCCTACAACAGAGTATTGCAGAAGTTTTTTCGACACTTTTTTATTGAACTTAGGATAAGCCTGTCCGCATAACAAAGCAAACACCAGGCCTAAAAACAAGGTCACCGGCGGAGTAATCCAAGAGGCACATGCCGACAATCCTGGCACATAACTTAGCAGCAGACACACGACAAGCACAGAGAGGATACTTACGTAAAGGATCTTATTGTTCTTCTTTAAAAATTGAACCATATTTTAACATATTTTGTAAAGATGCAAAAGTATGAAAAATACATCAAATGCCGCCCCGAATCTTCGCATTCGCTTCCTGTATTTGTTGAATATTTTTAAGAAAAAAAAGACCCAATAATTCTGATAAATATATATCTTTGTAGTTTGAAACTATTTTATAATAATAATTATTAAAGATGAAGAAAAATTTATTTTTAGCATTGGCATTATTGTTATCTGTATCAATTTTTGCCCAAAACAATTCATTTATCATCAATGAAACATTTGACTCAGCAGAGATGCCTGAAGGATGGTATTTCACAGGCGAAGGTGCAGATAATTTTAAGATTAACTCAACCAACAATGCAGGCGGTGACCCTAATGAATTATATTTCAAGAGCAGCCCTATCGTAACTGCTGGCATCCACCTCGTAATGGGTTCTGCAGACTTAACAGGCGTTGACGCTCTCGGCCTCACTTTCAAACACAGCTTGAGCAACGCACAATTGAGCAGCACTATCGGCATCGCAACTTCATCAGACGAAGGTGCAACATGGAACACAGCTTGGTCACAGACTTTTAACGGCGTAGCATCATCAGGTCAATATAACGTCAACGAAACAATAAAACCAGCAGACTTAGGAAAAAGCAACGTATTGTTCTGTTTGTTCTACGAAGGCAACACATACAACTTCAACAAATGGTATTTCGATGACATCAGCATCTTCCCATTAAGCGACGACATCGACCTCCAATTGTCAAGCGTAGAAGTCAACAACACAATACAAGCAGGCAATATCGAAATCGGCTTCATCGCAAGCAACATCAGCGGCAACGAAGTCACTTCTTTCGAAGCAAGCTATGAAGTTGAAGGCTACGACATCGTAACAGAAACATTCAACATCGCTATCAAACCTAACCAAAAACAAAATGTCAAGTTCAGCAAAGCAGTAGAACTCTTCCCTGGAACACACGAGATAAAAGTCAACATCATCAGCGTAAACGGCGAAGAAGACGCTAACCTCGACAACAACAGCATGACAAAAGAAATCAGAACTTTCATGAAGAGCATCGACAGAACACCGATGATCGAACACTTCTCAAGTTCTACATGTACACCATGCGTTGCTGTTGACAACGATATGATGACACTCACAAATACCAACAAAGGAAAATACACATACGTCAAATATCCATGGAACTACCCTGGCGTTGGCGACAAATACTATATCGCAGACTGCGGCGTCAGAGGCGCATATTATGAAGTAAGCGGCGTTCCTACAATCGTTTTCGACGGAACAACAACAACCAAACAGCCAAAGCAATCTAACTTCGACGAAAGATACAACACCACATCTTATGTTGACATCATCGGCGCTTTTGACGTAAACGGCAACACTGTCAACGTAACAGCCGACATCATTTCTTACATCGATATGCCTAACGTAAGAGTATTCGCTACTGTCAACGAAAAGACTACAACAGGAAACGTCGGCAGCAACGGAATGACAGAATTCCATCACATCTTGATGAACATGCTTAGCGGCGTTGAAGGCATCGACGCTAATTTCGAAGCTGGAAAATACCAACGCTACGAGTTCACTCTCGACATGACAACAACAAACATGGAAGAAATCAACGACTTGGAAGTTGCAGTATGGATCCAAAACTACGAATCTAAAGAAGTACACAACAGCCATTTCTTACAAGAATACACAGCACACTGCTATCCTGTACAAAACCTCAGCGTCAACGACAAGACTATCAGCTGGGAAGCACCAGAACAAGGCGTTCCAACAGGATATAACGTATTCGTCAACGACGACTTAGTCGCTGAAAACATCACAGAGACATCTTACACATTCAAGTCTGGAAAAGACAAGAACATCGTTGAAGTCTTCGCTTTATACAACGAAAAATCTTCAGTAGGCGTCAGCTTGTTCATCGAAACAGAAAAAGGCACAGGTATAGCAGATGTTGAAACACAATCAATAAGCATCTACCCTAACCCAGCAAACGACAGACTCTTCATTGAAGCAGAAGCAGAAATCGAAAATGTTGTAATTTATGACATTTACGGAAGACACCAAGTCACCGAGACACCAAGTCACCAAGAAATGACAAGTGTTAATGTTTCAGGATTAAAAGCTGGAATTTATTTTGTTAAGATAAATACTAAAAACGGGGAAATAGTTAAGAGATTTATTAAAGAATAATTAGGAATGAGGAATTAGGAATGAGGAATTGTTTGGTTCCTATTCATTCCTAATTCCTAACTCCTAATTCCTAATTGAAAAGGAATTATGAAAAAGACCTTACTACTTACAATTGCATTATTACTTTCAACAGTTATGTTTGCTCAAACATTTGTTGAAGAAAACTTCAATAGCTCAGAATTGCCAAACGGCTGGACCACATCTGAAGTTGGCTCAACTAACTGGAAAATATCGTTGACCACATATTCAGGCGGCGACGGCAACGAACTCAAACTCGCATGGGATCCTAAATTCGAAGGAACCTCACGTTTGATCACAACAGCATTCGACCTCAGCGACGTCAGCGAAATGGTCGTGTCATTCAAGCATTTCTTCGACAACTTCAGAGATGGAGAATTCACACACACCATCGGCATCGCAACATCATCAGACAATGGCGCAACATGGAATACAGGATGGTCACAAGAATACACAATGACAGGCGTTTATGATGTCAAGGCTAATTTCTCTACAGCCGACATGGGCAAAGACAATGTGTTAATCAGCCTGTTCTACGAAGGAGTGTCAGCAAACATGGACAACTGGTTCTTCGATGACTTGATGATATACAAACAATCAGAATACGACTTGAGAATAGTCGACATCGATATGCCAAATATGATTGAGACAGGTGAAAGAGAGATTTCATTCAGCGTGGAAAACCTCGGACTCGCATCTGTAGAATCATTCGAAGCAAAGATCAAAGCCAGCAACTGGGAGTCAGCTATAACATCAACTTTCGAGCAAAACATCAGCAACTCAGAAATAGTCACAGTAACATGTAAAGACCAGACTTTCAACGCTATCGCAAGAAGCCTTCCTTATCTCATTTCCGTAGAAATTTTGTCTATCAACGGCAATCAAGATGAAAATGCAAGCAACAACTACATCGAGAAGAGCGTCAGCGTAGCTTTCAACAACGCACAGAGAATCCCTATGATAGAACATTTCTCAAGCTCTACATGCGGACCATGTGTTGCTGTTAACCAACAGATGCACACACTCACAAGTCAAAATGAAGGCAAGTACACCTACACCAAATTCCCTACTTCAGGCGACCCTTACAACAACTTCGAAGTTACACAAAGAGTACAAGACTACGGAGTGACAGGCGTGCCAAACATCTTCTTGGACGGCAGAAGCAAAGGCAGCAACTACCTCACACAAGCGATGTTAGATGAAAGACTCAGCACTCCAGCCTACGCAGACATCAGAGGCGCTTTCTCTATCGAAGGAGACAACATCTACGTCATCGCCGACTTCATGTCATACATAACATTGAACAATGTCGTTGCTTATATCACTGTCAATGAAAAGACAACAACAAGAAACACAGGCTCTAACGGCGAGACAGAATTCCATCATATCTTGATGAAGATGTTAAAGTCAAAGACCGGCAACCCTGTCAGCATCAAAGCAGGCGAATACCAACGTCTTGAGTTCACTCACAACATGTCATTGACAAACGTCGAAGAGATAAACGACCTCGAAGTAGCATTATGGTTACAAAATACTGAGACACAAGAAATTTACAACAGTCATTTCGCTTATCCTTATACAAGCCATTGTTATCCAATACAAAACTTAAGCTTAAACGAAAACGAAGACGAGAAGACATTGACATGGGAAGCGCCTGAACAAGGAACTCCTGCGTCTTATAAAGTATACATCAACGGACAACTCGTTTCAGAAAACGGAACAGCATTGTCTTATAATTTCAGCACAGCAGAAGAGGCGTTCACTGCTGAAGTCATCGCTGTCTACAAAGACGGAAAGACATCTGTCGGCGTTGCAAAACTGTTTGGAGAAGCAGACGACTACGTTACAGTAGAAGCTCCTCGCAACTTAGCAGCTGCTCCAACAAGCACATCTTCAATACGTTTGACATGGAGCTCTGCAGCATACGCAACAAGCTATAACGTATACCGTGACAATGCATTCGTCAAGAATGTCACAGCTACAAACTATACAGACGAAGGTCTTGAATACGATACAGAATACTGCTACACAGTGACATCAGTATTGGAAGACCAAGAATCAGAACATACTGAAGCTGTATGCGTCAAGACATTAGGCGAAAGCTTAACAGAATTAGAATCATCATTCTTACTCTTCCCTAACCCTGCCAACGACAGACTCTTCATCGTAACAGAAGTCGAAATTGAAGAAGTTATTGTTTATGACATTTACGGAAGACACCAAGTCACCGAGACACCAAGTCACCAAGATATGACAAGTGTCAACGTATCTAATTTAAACGCTGGAATTTATTTCATCAAGATAAATACAAACCAAGGAGAAGTTATTAAAAGATTTATTAAAAAATAATCACAGGACTTGAGGATCTGAGGGTATGAGGGTATGAGGATTTAAAATCCCTCAGTTCCTCAATTCCTTAAATCCTCAGTTCCTAATTTAACAAGGAATTATGAAAAAGACTTTACTATTTACATTAGCATTACTGTTATCAGGAGCAGCATTTGCACAAAACAGAGGTACAATTCTTTCTGAATCTTTTGACGGCAAGTCATTGCCTAGCGGTTGGTCTGTCTTCGGCGACGGAAACAAGAACTGGAGCGTGACAGCAACCGACAGAGCTGGCGGCTCTCCTAACGAACTCGACTTATACTGGGATCCAGTATTCGAAGGAACATCACGTATGGCGACACCTGCCCTCAACTTAACAGGCATGGAATCTATCGTAGTGTCTTTCAAACATTACTTCGACTATTACCCATATTACGGCAACACATGTACTCTCGGCATCGCCACATCGTCAGACAACGGTACCACATGGAACACCGGATGGAGCCAAGTCTACAACGAAACAAAAAGATATGTCGTCAATGAAGTTATCGAGACAGCCGACATGGGAAAAGAAAACGTCTTGGTCTGCATCTATTTCGAAGGATCAACAAACGACATCAACTCATGGCAGTTCGACGATTTCCTCATCTTCAAACAAGAAGAAACAGACGCTGAAGTGTTAAGCATCGACACATACGACAGATTAGGCAACGGCAATAACAAAGTCTCTTTCACTGCAAAAAACTTAGGCAAGAACACCATCACATCTTTCGAAGCAAAATATCAAATCGAAGGCGAAGACGAATACGTAACAGAGACTTTCACAACAAATATGGAGACTTACGCATCAGAACAATTCACATTCGAAACTCCATTGTTTGTCACTATCGGCGAATATAAGTTAAACGTTGAGATAACATCAGTAAACGGCGTAAACGATAATTATATCGACAACAACATAAAAGCCAAAGACATCGACGTGAAACTCGGAACATGCCAGAGAATTCCTATGATAGAGCATTTCTCAAGTTCAACATGCTATCCTTGCGTCTTCACAAACAAAAACATGGATACATTAACAGCCAAGAACCCTGGCAGATACACATACGTCAAATATCCAATGAACGGTCCAGCTCCTGGCGACCCTTATTACATCTCCGACTGCAACACAAGACGTGTATATTACGGCGTTAACAATGTTCCAACAATATTCTTGGACGGAACTTTAGCTGAAGATCCACTCCCACAAGAGAAATTAGACAGAAACTACAACGAACCTTCTTTCATCGACATCAGAGGCAGCTTCAACGTCAATGAAGAGAACTCTACAATCACAGTCGTAGCTGACATCTTCTCATATACCGACATCAACAATATCGCGACATATATTTCTGTAAATGAAAAAGTCACAACAGAAAACGTTGGCGTTAACGGCGAAACAGAATTCCATCATATCTTGATGAAGATGTTAGGCTCTGCAAGTGGAATAAAAACAAGCATAGAAGCTGGAACCTACTATCGCTTTGAATACACTCACGACATGACAACCACTAACATGGAAGAACTCGGCGACCTCGAAGTTGCAATCTGGATTCAAGATACAAAGACAAAAGAAGTATATAACAGCCGCTTCGCTTACGAATATACCGACCACGTCTACCCTGTACAAAACTTGAATATCACAACTATTGATGAAGATCCAAAATTAAAACTCACATGGGATGCACCAGAAGGCAACACATTACCTGACGGCTACAACATCCTCATCGATGGTGTATTAGTAAAAGAAAACGTAAGAGGCTTGACAATCACCGACAACGCTTCTGTATGGAATGTCTATGACGGTCAGACACACTATGTTGAAGTAGTTGCTATATATCCAAACAGCAAGAGATCAGTAAGCGCAATAGGCGTAGTCAGCGATGTCTTGAACGTAAATGAGATAGAAGCAAACAAATGCAACATCTACCCTAACCCAGCAAACGACAGACTTTACATAGAAGCAGAAGCTGAGATTATAGAAGTTAGTGTTTATGATGTTTATGGAAGACACCAAGTCACCGAGACACCAAGTCACCGAGATATGACAAGTGTTAACGTATCAGGATTAAACACTGGAATTTATTTCGTTAAGATAAATACTGAAAACGGAGAAATAGTTAAGAGATTTATTAAAGAATAATCAGGACTTGAGGGTATGAGGGTATGAGGGTATAAGGGTATGAGGGTATGAGGATTTAAAATTCCTCAGTTCCTCAATTCCTCAATTCCTTAATTCCTTAATTCCTAACAAAAAGGTATTATGAAAAAAGTATTACTACTTACAATTGCATTGATATTATCGGTATCGATATTTGCTCAGGAAAGATCTTTTCTTGTGAAAGAGACTTTTGACTCGACGAAACTCCCTAGCGGATGGTCTGTCTATGACTCCGGAACTCCAAACTGGAAAATATCTCTTACCAACAGGGCTGGCGGTGAATGCAACGAGCTTATGCTTTATTTCGATCCAGGCTTTGACGGCGTCTCTCATCTCGCCTTCAAATCAGTAAATCTCAAAAACATAGAAAGCGTAGCCGTTTCATTCAAACATTATCTGGACAACTTCTCAGGTTCCAGCAAGATAGGCATCGCCACATCTTCAGACAATGGCAGAACATGGAGCGAAGCATGGTCACAGACTTATTCCAAGACTGGACAATACATCGTCAATGAAGTTATCAGCACAGCTGATATGGGTAAGTCAAACGTGAAATTCTGCATCTTCTTCGAAGGTAATTCCTACAACTTATACAGCTGGCATTTCGATGACATCGAGATATTCACACAAGAAAACCTCGACCTCAGAATGGTCAGCATCGACGTCCCAGAAATCATTGAAGCCGGCGAGACAGAAGTGAAGTTCACTGTGCAAAACATCGGCAAGGAGACCATCAACTCATTCCAGATAGAGACATCCAATATAGCTGACAGCTACTGCGGCACCACAGATGCTCAGACATTTGAGGCAGCACTCGCTCCTTTCGAGACAAAACAATTCACATTAAAGAACACTTTCAACCTTAACCCTGGAGATTACAATCTTCCTATAAACATCACAAAGGTTAACGGCAGCGCTGACAATGACGAAAGCAACAACAGCATGACAAAAAGCTTCGCTGTCACAATGGGTTTCACTCAGAGAATACCTATCATAGAACACTTCTCAAGCTCAACATGCGGACCTTGCAAAGAAGTCAACGTCGAGATGAACAGCTTCACAAACAACAATCCTGGCAAATATACATATGTCAAATATCCATTGTCATTCCCATATCCTGGCGATCCTTATAACACAGAATATGCAAAGACAAGGACTCTCTACTACGGTGTGACATCAGCTCCACATCTCTTCCTCGACGGCAGCAACCAAGGATTCGGAGCCATCAAGGCTCAGAACTTCAACGCTCAATATGAGGTGCCAGCTTACGTCAACATCAAAGGCGCTTTCGACGTAGACTACGACTCAATAAGAATAGTAGCCGACTTCATGTCGTATGTTAATATTAATAATGTAAGAGCCTATGTCTCCGTCAACGAAAGAACCACTACCAAGAACGTTTCTGAAAACGGCGAGACAGAATTCCATCACATCTCATTGACAATGTCCGACAATGCAGAAGGCAGAATCATCAACATCAAGGCAGGTGAATATTATCGTATGGAATGTACATTGAATATTACCGAGACTTTTATGGAAGACATTGGCGACTTGGAAGTAGCGCTATGGTTACAGAACTACGAGACTAAAGAAATATACAACAGCCGTTACGCTTACGAATATACATCACACTGCTATCCAGTACAGAACCTGAAACTCAATGTCAGCGGCAACAATAGAAACGTCACATGGGAAGCACCTGAAAAAGGAAGTCCTATCGGATATAACGTTTTCGTCAATAACGAATTAGTGTTGGAAAACACGACAGAATTATCATATAACACCACATCAAACGACAAACTGTTCTTCGTTGAAGTAGTGGCATTATACGAAAACGGCAAGACATCAGTAGGCGTAGCGAGGAAATACGCTTATGGCGACAATGTCATAGGAAATGAAGAAACCAGCTGTAACATCTATCCTAACCCAGCAAACGACAGACTCTTCATCGAAGCAGAAAGCGAAATCAATGATGTCGTAATTTATGACATTTATGGAAGACGCCAAGTCACCGAGACACCAAGTCACCAAGATAATGCGAGCGTTGATTTGTCTAGGTTGAACGCTGGTATTTATATCATCAAAATTAATACTGAAAAAGGAAATATTGTGAAACAAATAATTAAAAATTAAAATATGAAAAAGACTTTACTACTTACATTAGCATTGGTATTTTCAGTCATGGCTTTTTCACAAGGTCATGCTTACCTTAGTGAAAGCTTCGACGACAACAACTGGCCAGAAGGCTGGACAGTATCTGAAGTCGGCAAAGACAACTGGAGCATTTCAAAAACCAACAAAGCCGGAGGTGAAGCCAACGAATTGAAATTCTACTTCTTGCCTCCTGTCTTATTCGAGACATCACGCGTCACTATGCCAGCAGTGAACCTCAAAGGCGCAGAAAAAGTCGTGGTAAGTTTCAAACATTATATCGAAAACCAAATCGACCCATTCAGTCCATATACTATAGGTATAGCTACATCTGTCGACACCATCAACTGGAATGTCGGCTGGGAAGCAGAATATATGGAGACAGGTCATTATGAAGTGTTTGAATTCATCAGCACTCCTGACATGGGCAAGGAAAATGTTTATTTCAGCTTATACTTCACAGGCTACACCGGAGCTTTGAACGACTGGTCATTCGACGACATCGTAATCTCATCACAAGACGGTCTTGACCTTGGATTGGCAAGCATCAACGTTCCAGAGATGAGCAACTACGGCGAACATGAAATCTCTTTCAGCGTACAGAATATAGGTTCTGCTGCGGTATCATCATTTGAAGCGAGAGTCTCAATGGGCGACATCGTCATCACAGAGACATTTGAACAAGACATCGAATCATTAGCGATTCAAGAATTCACATTCTCAGAAACACCTTACATCACACCTGACACATATAGCGTAAGCTTAGAAATCTTATCTGTAAACGGTGGCAGCGACAGCAACGAAAGCAACAATTTCTTGGAAAAGGATGTCGCAGTCGGTATGGGCTACGCTTCAAAAATCCCTATGATAGAACATTTCTCAAGCTCAACATGCGGACCATGTGTCAGCGCTAACGCTATGATGCTTCAAGTAGAAAACGAAAACCCTGGCAAATACACCTACACAAAATATCCTGTTAAATGGCCTGGTCTCGGCGACCCTTATGCAACAAACGAATGCAAGACAAGAGTAGATTACTACGAAGTCCAAAATGCTCCTGAACTCTACCTCGACGGCGTTTCTCAAGGATATTCTGTAGTGACACCTGACGCTCTCAACGCAGCTTACGGCACACAGACATTCGCCGACATCAAAGGCGCGTTCAATGTTGTTGGCAGCACCATCACAGTCACAGCCGACTTCATGTCATATATCACAATGGATAACGTAAGAGCATTTATATCTGTCAACGAAAAGACTACAACAGGCAATGCAAGTTCTAATGGAGAAACAGAATTCCACCATATCACAATGAAGATGTTAGAAAACCCAGAAGGCAACATCATCAACATCTTAGCTGGCGAACACCAACGTCTCGAATTCTCTTATGACATGGAAAAATCATTCATGGAAGACATCAACGACCTCGAAGTTGCTTTGTGGTTACAAAACTACGAGACAAAAGAAATATACAACAGCCGCTTCGCTTACGCATATGCAGATCACTGCTATCCAGTTCAAAACATGACTGCAACAATGATTGATGGATGTATTCCAACATTTGAAGTAAAATGGGAAACTCCAGAACAAGGCACTCCTACAGGATATAAAATCTACCTTGATGGCAAGTTATTAAGCGAGACAAATGCAGAAACATTGAGCTACTCTATGACAGAAGACCCATCTTACTTGGCATTCAACACTCACATCGCTGAAGTAGTTGCAGTTTATGAAGATGGAAAAACATCAGTAAATGTTGTAAAAGTCGTAAAGGTTGAAAACGATGTCAATGTCAAAGAAAACAACGCTATCAACTGCGGCATCTACCCTAACCCAGCAAGCGACAGACTCTATATCGAAGCAGAAGCTGAGATTGTAGAAATTACAGTTTATGATGTTTATGGAAGACACCAAGTCACCGAGACACCAAGTCACCGAGATATGACAAGTGTTAACGTATCTAGCTTAAACACTGGAATTTATTTCGTTAAGATAAATACTGTAAACGGAGAAACCGTAAAGAGATTTATTAAAGAATAATCACAGGAATTGAGGGTATAAGGGTATGAGGGTATAAGGGTATGAGGATTTAAAATTCCTCAATTCCTCAGTTCCTCAATTCCTCAGTTCCTTAATTCCTTAAATCCTCAGTTCCTAATTTAACAAGGTATTATGAAAAAGTCTTTATTTTTAGTATTAGGTCTATTGTTCTCGATGATAGCATTGGGACAGAACACCATCAATCTCATTGATGAAGATTTCAGCGACAGCGGAATCCCTGATGGATGGACCAAAGCTGGTGTCGGCACCAACAACTGGTATGTCTCTCCTAGCTTCGGCGCTGGCGGCAAGCCTAACGAGATGCAGCTCTCATGGAGCCCTTGGTTCAACGGCACCGCTCGCTTCGTCTCTCCTGCCATCGACTTGACAGGCGTGAGCAGCGCGATGTTGTCATTAGACGTATACGTCGTCATGTTCAGCGGCACCGCGAAGATAGGCGTGGCAACGACATCAGACAACGGCACCACATGGAACGACGTATGGTCAGAAGAATATACCGCTACAGAACAGGTCTCCATACTTAAAAACATCAGCAGCCCTGACATGGGAAAACAGAACATCAAGTTCTGCTTCTATTTCGAAGGCAACTCTTCTGCTATACAAAGCATCTACTTCGACAACTTCAAGGTTTATATAGTAGAAAGCATCGGCATCGAGGCAACAAGCATCGACGTTCCTGAATACATAGCTCAAGGCGAATGCCCAATCGACTTCACTGTGAAAAACATTGGAGAGACAGCGATAAAGTCATTCGAGGCAAGATGTATCATCAATGATGAAGAAGTATTATCCGAGACATTCTACTCAGAAATAAATTATCTCGATTCAAAACAATTCACATTCGAGGACCCATACGAATTCGCTTTCGGAGAAGACTACGACATCGAAATAGAGATATTCAGAGTCAATGACGACGACCTCAGCACAAGCAGCAGCTTGACAAAGACCATAGGCGTCGCCATGTACGGCACACAAAGAACTCCGATGATCGAACACTTCTCAAGCTCCACCTGCGACCCTTGCGTAGCAGTAAACAACAGCATGGCAGAACTCACCGACAACAACAAAGGCAAATACACCTATACTAAATATACAGTAAACGGACCTGGCAAAGGCGACCCTTATTACACCGAGGAAGTCGGAACAAAGATGTCTTATTACGGTGTCAACAGCGTTCCTCAAGTATATTTCGACGGAATGTTTATCGACAAGACTGCACTCAACGATGAGACATTAAACAGCAGCTATAACACACCAGCTCTCGCCAACGTAAGAGGCGCTTTCAATGTCACAGGCAACACCATCAATGTCACTGCCGACTTCATGACTTATTTCAATGCAGAAAACCTCAAGGCTTATATATCAGTCAATGAAAAGACTACAACAGGCAACACCGGCACCAACGGCGAGACAGAATTCCATCACGTCATGATGAAGATGTTAAGCGGCGACCAAGGAACAGATGTCAGCATCAATGCAGGCGAATACAAACGCCTTGAGTTCACTTACGACATGAGCAATACTTTCATGGAAGACATCAACGACCTTGAAGTAGCATTATGGTTGCAAAACGACGAGACACTAGAAATATTCAACAGTCATTACGCTTACGAATACACAAGTCACTGCTATCCTGTCAAAAACCTCAATGTCTTTGCAGACAATAAATTGACAGTGAAATGGGAAAAGCCAGAAGCAGGAAACCCTGTAGGATATAACGTATATCTCAATGGCAAACTAGCAGCCGAGAAGATTTCATCTCTCGAATATTCTTCAGAATTGAAAAACAATAAATATGTTGAAGTCGTGGCTGTCTATGAAAACGACATGACATCAGTAGGTCTCGTAAAAGAAATCGTTGCAGGTGACAAAGTCGAAGATATCACAGAAAACAATATCAGCATCTACCCTAACCCAGCTAACGACAGACTCTATATCGAGGCAGAAAGCGAGATTGTAGGAATTACAGTTTATGACATTTACGGAAGACACCAAGTCACAGAGACACCAAGTCACCAAGATATGACAAGTGTTAACGTTTCTGGATTAAACGCTGGAATTTATTTCGTTAAGATAAATACAAATCAAGGAGAGATAGTTAAAAGATTTATTAAAAGATAATCACAGGACTTGAGGATCTGAGGGTATGAGGGTATGAGGATTTAAAATTCCTCAGTTCCTCAGTTCCTTAAATCCTCAGTTCCTAACTTAACAAGGAATTATGAAAAAGACATTATTTTTAGCATTAGCATTATTGTTCTCAGCAACGATATTTGCACAAAACAGAACATTGTTCATCCGTGAGTACTTCAACTCAGAAGAACTTCCATCAGACTGGACTTTCGAAGTTCAAGGCGACACAAGCGCTGAGAACTGGGAGATTGTTAAGTCACACCAAGCAGGCGGCGAGGCCAACGAATTAAAACTCTATTGGAAGCCACAGTTCGACGGTATCGCAAGAGCGATATCTCCTGCCATCAACCTCACAGGCGTCACTGAGATAGTTGTGTCTTTCAAGGCTTTCTTGGACAACTACCAAGACGTTGCCAACAAGATGGGTGTTGCAACAACATCCGATGACGGCAAGACATGGAACGTAGCCATAGAAAACACTTACGCCAACAGCAACCAAGGACAACACAGCATTATCAGAACAATATCTACTCCTGATATGGGAAAAGAGAATGTCAAGTTCTGTATCTTCTACGAAGGCAGCTCTGGATATATGAACGGATGGTATTTCGACGATATCGACATCTATACATTAGACAAGCTCAACCTCGGATTGATGACTATCGATATGCCTGAGATTGCAAGCGCTACCGGCAACGAAATCACTTTCACAGCAAAGAATACAGGCAGCACCGAAATCACCACTTTCAACGCAAGCTTCCAAATAGATGACAACGAAGCAGTAGTTGAAACATTTGAAACAAGCCTCACTTCTTTAAAGGAAAAACAATTTTCTTTTGGAAAGAAAGTCGACTTACTCCCAGGTTCTCATAAACTTACAGTATCTATCTTAAGCGTCAACGGAGAAGAAGACATCACCTCAGATAACGTATTGGAATCAGAAATCAACATCGCACTTGGAGCAGTACAAAGACAACCTATGATCGAGCACTTCTCAAGTTCAAACTGCGCCGCTTGTCCTATGGTCAACGATGGAATGGCACTCCTCACAGAGAAATACCACGGCAAATACACTTACGTTAAATATCCATTCAACACATGGCCTTACGACGACCCTTACAAAACAGAAGAAAGCAGAGTGAAGAAATTATACTATAATGATGTTAACGCCATCCCAACAGTATTCTTTGAAGGCGACTTATACGGCAACACTTTCATCTCTGACAAAGACTTCGAAGCTGCTTACAATGTGCCAGCTTACATAGAACTCAAAGGTGCTTTCAACGTTAACGAAGCAGACAGCACAATCAACATAAGCATCGACGTATTGCCTCTCATGAACTTATATAACAAGAGACTTTTCGTTTCTGTAAATGAAAAAACTACCACAAAGAATGTAGGCGGCAACGGCGAGACATCATTCCATCACATCATGATGAAGATGTTCCCAGACGCAGAAGGAACAACATTGGATTTCAAAGCAAGCGAGATACAACACTTCGAATTCTCATACGACATGAACAACACATACATGGAAGAACTCAACGACCTTGAAGTCGCAGCATGGATCCAAGACTATGATAACTTTGTGATATACAACAGTAACTTCATGTATGAATACACAGACCATCCTTATCCTGCAAAGAACTTGCAGCTCACATACAACGAAACAGACAAAAACATCGTCGCTACATGGGAAGCACCAGAAGCAGGAACTCCAATAGCTTATAATGTATACGTCAACGACGCTTTAGCATTAGAAAACACTAGCGAATTGACATATACTATCAACAACGCTTCTGGAATGACAGTAGTGAAAGCCGTGGCAGTATATGAAAACGGCAAGACATCAGCAGCTGCGATAAACAGCATCCAAACTGAAACAAACACAACAGCCATCGTTGAAAACAACATTTCATTGAACATCTACCCTAACCCTGCTAACGACAGACTCTATATCGAGGCAGAAGGAGAAATCGAAGAAGTTGTTATTTATGACATTTACGGAAGACACCAAGTCACCGAGACACCAAGTCACCGAGATATGACAAGTGTTAACGTTTCTGGATTAAACGCTGGAATTTATTTCGTTAAGATAAACACAAATCAAGGAGAGATAGTTAAAAGATTTATTAAAAAATAATTAGGAATGAGGAATGAGGAATGAGGAATG
>JAFYUH010000093.1 GCA_017549605.1 Bacteroidales bacterium | reverse complement strand
ATTCATTGAAAAGTCGTACATTTGCTATAATCGTAGAAAATGTATTAGAGATATGAATGTTCTAATTCTTGGTAATGGTTTCGATTTAGATGTAAACTATAAGACGAGGTATTCTGATTTTGCGAAAAATTTTCGTCTCTGTTGGCCATTTGAAGATGCTAAAGATGGTTTGGGAGGCTATTTACAGGAACGTGCAAAAACAGACACATGGCTTGATCTGGAATCGGCATTATTGGATTATGCTTCAGCAACAGATGGCGTTGCAAAGAAAGGGGATGGTGAATTATATCCTTTAGGGGATGATAAGGAAGATTTTCAAAGATTAGTCCATACCTTAAGGATGTATATCGCCAGAATGATTGATGAACCGCCAGTGAATAAAGATTCAGTAGCGGCACAAGTACTTGATGCTGCCTTGAAGTCGCCAGACAGTGTTATTTATTCCTTCAACTATACCAATCTCCGCAAAATAGCCTATGCTTTATATGTGAATGACTCAAGGCACGATCGTCAGGACTATAACCTTGACTATGCCCCAGTTCATGGATGTATAGAAACAAATGATATCATCTTGGGAGTTAACAGTGACGCAGATCTTATTGAAGGTTACGAGTTCCTCCGTAAAAATGAACAGCCAGGCTATAAGCCGACAAACCTTTGCCAAGACATCTTTTCTGCACGTGAGGTAACGTTCTTTGGCCTCTCAATGGGAAAGATAGACTATCCGTATTTTAGGGATTTCTTTTACTCTCTATGTTCAGGTGTCGTTCCGACTGATCAGAAAAAGCACATCACGATTTTTACCTATGACGATATCTCTCGGAGTGCGATACTTAAACAATTAAGGTCCCTTACTGGAACGGATTTGATGACACTTCAAGGAAATAGCTACTTTCAAATAATCCGAACTGAAAACCAGTGCTCCAAGGATAAACAACTGTTGGAGCGCTGGCTTAAACGTCAAATCTGGTAGATTCAATCATAGAAATGGTCAGAATCTCAGTTCTCTTATTCATTGATCATAAAATCCCAATAATAAATCATAGTTCAATTGCCTCTCTCTCCTTTAAATAATGAACCTCAACCATCATTCTCAGATCTTCTGGAACATCAGATTTAAACATTCTAATTAAACGTCCATCATCATAGTTAAAATATATAGATATTGGTAATGATGTGCTGGCAAATACAATCCTTGCAATTGTCTCTTTGTTTGGCAAACAATGCATATTAATTCCGTCGGAACTGATAATATATTTGCAGGAATGAATTATCTTAAATAGTTCTATACTATTATTTCCAACACTCCCGTGATGTGAAAGTAAGATGGCATCGCAATATAATTTATTTGATTCGCTATAACCAAGTCGTAACAATGAACTGACAATAACGGAAGGCACTGAATCAGAAAGCCATAATATTCTTTTATTTTCAAACTCAAATATAGCAGCAATACTGCTGGCATTTTCAATACTAAGATCTTCTTGATAGTAATCTAACTGAAACTGATCAAGAGGAGTTTTATAATCATCCATAACATTACCAGCTTCCACACTAGTCTCGTCAATTTCAAGTCTACATAATGGACGATTGTTAGAATACTTTTCTCTCAGCTTACCCAATTTATCTACATCGGGTGATAAAATAGTGACTTTCATTCCATCAATAACAAAAGACTGCCCAGCAATAATATCATAAAGATTTTCAGGATTATTAGTCAAAATATGTTCATATACTTTGTCTCCGGATGCAATTCCACACGGCACACCATCTTTATTCTCATAAAATTGATTAACATCATACCAGCGTGGTGGATTATAAATCCAGCGCTTTATAGCGTTATTAAGCGTACTGTTTGACTGAATATCTGTTATGAGTTTGCTAGCGCCTCCTATATGGTCGTTGTGAATATGAGATAAAAACAAAGCATCTACCTGTTCTGAATCCTCTATTATATTTAAGATAACGTTCTTCAATATTTCTTGATATGTCTTAGAGTACCCCATATCAAGGAGCACATTACGA
Source organism: Bacteroidales bacterium (assembly GCA_017549605.1). Lineage (GTDB taxonomy): Bacteria > Bacteroidota > Bacteroidia > Bacteroidales > F082 > Limimorpha. Next base: position 10,476 of record JAFYUH010000093.1, on the reverse strand, counting down.
TGTTTCCCACTTTCACCCACATACTGTAAATGAAAAGAATCTCCGCACTTCGCTCTATAGCAAAATAATCTCATATCACACCCTCTTATGCATTTTAAGAAATCCTTCTGGGCTCTTGCTGTTATCGAGATAATATATACCACAAGGATTATAGTCGCTCAAACATCCCATACCTCCACCAACATAAACCCTCTTTTCTCCTCTTACAATCCATAAGATAGATAAATCACTATCTTCAAGGAATTTTATCAGGGGCTCTTTTTTTACGAGAATCTGGTCATATCCGTAAGTTATCGCCACGAGGTTCCCATCTTTGTTAATGTATTGGCCATCATGACTTCCATATTCCATCCCCAGACCTTCAAATAATCTCTTGCATGGAATACTATAACTGCTTATTGTGCCAGATTTATCTCCTTCTATATGTCCGCAAGCCTTCTCAGATGAATAAATGAACGGGATGCTCAGCCCATCTATCGAATCCACCCATTCATTCCTGCTTTTATATACATCTTGATATGCAGGGGACCAGTATTTTTCTCTATTAATCAAATACTGCCAATCATCGGAAGGAATATCAAGGACTCCCCATAAATTCTTATTGCTAAGGTCTAGTATGGCTTGTTCAATATCTTGCTGCTTAACTAGTATGGCGTCAACATACATAGCAACATCATGTCTCTTAAATTTGTGCTGATATTTCTCTTTACCAATACTTTTGGGCTCATCCCAATTAACCGAGTTGTTCAAAGTAAGCCATTCTATGCCGTTATCATCAATTTTTTGAATCATAGAACCAGGGTCTGGTAAATCGTCTATTAGGGATGCCCATGATTCATCTGTACCAGCATATTCCCAATTGTCATATTTTTCATCCCTATACCATATACGTTCTTCGTCTTCAAGGCTATTAATAGTGGGTTCTGAAACCATGTTTTTATCTCTCGCAATCATTGAAGGATTAATGTCTCTTAAAAATGATTGCCAAGTTCCCTGAAATAGTTCATATTCTCTAGAACCATTGTTTGCATAATCATCCTCAAATTTATAGTTGTCAGATAAAATGCCGAGTATCTCATGGAATGCAATCCATTGGTATTTTTTCCCGATTCTATCTATTCTATCTTGCGAATGTCTAAATGTCCAATCTTTTGCGAAGCAATCGTATTGCCCATGTAAGTTGGCATCAAATCCTAACTCATATGATCTCTTTACCAACCAGTTACGAATCCCTGCTGTAGGGAATCTATTATAATGATGTTTTCGTAATGGTAACTCTTTGATATAAAAAGGAATCATGATTTCGTTTGTTGCCGTCAATTGCTCTTCGGTCATCATCTTCTCAATATGCTGATTAAGCATTTCAAGTAGAGTGCTCTGTATAGTGGTTTTGTTTGTGCCCGTTTGAGTATCTAAGGCAGTGCGTGCTTTATATTCAGAATATAGTTTCGCAACCTTTTTCATATCACCCTTGAATAGACGTTCCGCCTTCTTATACACCTTTTCTTCAGAAATAGAAATTGGATAAAAGTCTTCTAATACAGGGGATGCAAGCTTATTCCAAAAATCTGCTAGTCCTCCTTTTATCGACTCCCAAATCATATTCTGTTCGTAACCGTGCCTTTTCTTAAAATCAGGGGCTTCATAATCAATGTGTAAGTGTTTTACTTGATCATCAGTAGGCCATTCTGGCATATCACTTAAATATGGAGGACGGACTTTCTTCATGTTGATAGATGTAACACCTACTTTGTACTTGGCATATTCTATTAAATTTCTTGCGTAATCTCGCAACAATATGTTTTTGGGAGGGTTACCGTGTTTAAATATTGTGTTATAGACGTATTTCGCAAGATTTGCTAGTCCATTACGGGTTGACGTGCGCAATGCTACTCCGTATGCTACAGCAAATAGTCGTTCGTATATATACATATCATCGACTTTCTCAAATGAACGCATTACAGAAATCAACACATTCACCTTCTCAGTAAGAAGATTAACAAGTGCTTTTGTGGCTTCGTCTCGATGCTTTATATAAGTTGATGATAGTAGCCAGCAGAGCATAATGGATGCTAATCTTACAGATTCAGAGTCCGCGTTCAGAGACACATCTAAAGACCAGGCCCAATCTATCAACCGTCTCATCGGGTTTGCACACTTATCATCATCGTGTCCTGCACATCCATTGAAAAAGAATTGGAAATGCCCATCACGTACAGGCATTGTCATACGCATCAGTAATGCATGAAAATAATCCGCATTAAAAGGATGATTTGGAATAGTTGAAAGCTCCGCAAGTTTATAATACCAGTCCTCAGGTCTGACTCTGCTCATTTTTGACTGGAGAAACTTTCTTATTGCGGTTTTATTAATTGATTCAAGTGAACGCCAATTCAAACTATTGATCTGTGCTTCGGAAATTGACTCTAAGCACCAATTTAAATTTCTTTTTAAACCTTTTTTAGGAAGGGATTTGATAAGGTCTGTGATTTCATGGTTAAATACTTCTGGAATTAGGATAGCAAGAGCCTCCAAGATTCCTTTATATAGCCAATAAGGGTCAACTATAACAGCATTTAAGGCTTTATCAGAATGAATGTTATCTACAAAAGATTCCCAATCATGATATTGACCGACTAACTCATTTGCAATAATATAATCACTGATTCTTTGATAACAAAATACTACATAATCATCACTGTCTTCTTTTAATTGTGACTTCGTTTTAAGGAGAATATTGTTGTCGATTAGATCTGCTAGTAATGTGGGACAATAAGGAAAATGTGCTTGAAGAATTGAGTCGGCTTCGGTTGTTTTCAAGAGGTTGTACTTTGACTCAAAGATTGGGTGTGCAAGTAATTTGATGGAAGAGCTAACAACATTCCGATGTTTATATTCAGGTTTCTTGTTCGCGAGCTTCTTGTCAAGATTTTTAAAATACTGATTAAATAGCGTTGATATGCCGTTGAAACCATGAGGAAAGTTTTTTTCTCCCGCAGCTTCAAGTGTATCACAGATAATCTTAAGGAATAATGGATTACAAAACTCGGGAGTAAGAATCGGTACATTGGGTAAATTCAATTTATATGCAACACAGAATTGCCTCACCGCGTCATATTCTAATCCTTTAAAGCCTTTATGCTCAATTATTGTCGCATTACAATTCTTTTCGACATCATCGGGAATAACATCATCAAAGTATGTATCTCGCACAGAAACGACAAGACCAATTGCAGGGTATTCCACTAAAGATTTGATAAGTCCGGGTAACCTTTCTTTCCATAAATCTGCTAGATTACCCTCGTTCAACGCATCAATCATTATAAGAGCCCTAGAACCAACCTGGATTCCAATTTGATTCAGGCTAGATAGAAATTCAGGGAATGTACCGGCAAAACCGATTTTTGATGTGATGGTAGATTCATATGCCCCATCAGTAAAATCAGTCCCAAGAAACAATAATGTAGGTAGCCCCTCTCCAATTCTATGGCTGGCCATATCCCCTAATAAATGTGACTTTCCACATCCCGCTTCACCTTTAATAATCAGATAAGGATTATTTGCAAGTTCAATCTTTAAATCTTCGATATTGTCAATGAAAGTATAGATGTCTTCAGATATTTCCAATAATCTTGCATCATCATTTTCCAACTCTTTTGTGTGATCTTCATTTTTTACAAATGATGAAAAGTCAGAAAATAATTTATGTCGAACATTATTCACCTCAGTTTGGAACTCAACTACTCGCCTAATTAAATCGAATAAGTCGATATTCCCTAACACGCTCTTGTCTAATCCTAACAAGGCCCTAACGAAATCATTTCTGATAGTTTTTAACTCAGATTCTAAATAGCCAATCCTATTAGAATCCATTCGTGTTTTATAGCTTTTTTCTGTCAGCCATGAATCAATAGATACAGTTAATCTTTTGTAATAATCTGGAGTTTTGGCAATGCAATCAAAATACTTTGCAGTTCCTGTTTTTACTTTTACTTTTTGACAATACCTAGGTCCCAGGTTCGCTACAGATGCATGTACATTATTTTCAAATGTTTTGTGCCCTAATCCATGATGTCCAAGGAATGACAAAGGCATTTTCGTTTTGTATTTAAGCTCCAATAGTTCATTAAATGAAGTCAATCTTTGAGAAAATATAACTTTGCCTCTCTCTTGATCTGTAAATCGTGTGAATATGCCATTTATATACAATTCTTCACAAGCTTCAATGAAAATACCGGCACCAGACATCCCCTTAATTGTATCTTCACTATAGTCATCTAGTGTAGATAGCTGGAATGAGTGTGTCTTAGGAATTTCTTGGAGGTAACTCATTTTGAGCGTTGCTAAAGAAGATTCTCCCATTTCGCTTGTCTGATCAAGATAAGCTATTGGAAATCCTTTAGTAATAGCCTCGTCAAAACCGACATTACCATCAACCACAAATATGGAAGGAATGTTCGGAATAATAGCAGTTAGTTCCCGTCGGTTGACAATAATAATACCAGCGTCATCAACAGGATGGAGTAGTATATTCTGTTTGGCAGGCGTAATATAATCGTATTTACAACTCTCTGAATTAAATACTCTTAACGAAACCTTATCATTTTCTGCCAATCCAGAAAGGCAGTGTTTGGCAGTTAAGACATAAACCAGATCTGTTAACAAACTATGGGAGTATAATACGCCTGATCCCAACTTCTCTTTGGTTGTGTCGCCTTTGTGTATTTCAACCGTTATTCTCGTTATAATATCAAGACTCTTTTCCGTCATATAATGCGATATTCTTTTCTAGCCACCAAAATTTGCTTTAAAATACGTTGGATATTCATCACTGCGTCACAAACACCCTCCAACTACCATCCTTCTCTCCTCTTTCCACATACTTCTTCTGAATCAACTGATCAAGCAGTTTCTGGATCGCAGCGATGCTGATACCTGTAATCTCTCTCATTTCTGCCAGGGTCAGTGTCGGAAGGGTCTGCATGGCATTCAGGATCTTCGTGTAGTTCGGAGTACGGAATGAGATTCGTTCACCGTCGTACCACCAGACGTTTTCATTTTTCTCTGTCAGGAAAAGTACATCGTTATATACCTCTGTGGCAACGAGTTCGTTGAAATACTTCAGGAACGGGCGGATACTCTTGATGTCTGCGTGGGCTCCATCGCTTGGTACAGGACCGACTTCCATATCTGTCTGGTGCAATGCTTCGAGATATTCGCTCTTCTTACGGCTGCGTACTACAATCATCGGATAGTTATGGCGAGCCAATATGAAATTCACCATCAATCTGGCAATACGGCCGTTACCATCCTCGAATGGGTGTATGCGTATATAGCGATAGTGGAACAGGGCAGCCAATTCTACCGGAGAGAGCTTTCCTTCCTGTTCTGCCTGGTTGTACCAGTCAACCAAGTCTGCCATCAGGCCTGGTGTCTCATCTGGAGAAGCATACTCGAATCGATCGCCATAACGCGTGATAACACTATTCGGACGTGTCTTATATTGTCCAGCATGTACGACATAGCTCGTCTGCATTCCACCGGGCAGATTTCGATAGACAGTGTAATCTTCTCGTAGCAATGTTCTATGTAATGTCCTGATGAAGTTCTGTGTCAAAGGAATTTCTTTCATTGCAGCTTCCTCTGACATCATTCTCAGTCCGACATTACTTGCCGTCATTTCCTGAACATCGCGCACATCAGCCTCACCTATCACCTTGCCAAAAAGCAGAAGGATTTCAGTCTGGCCATATGTAAGGGTGTTACCCTCAATGTGATTACTGTTGTAGTTGAAGTCAACAGTAAAACGACGGCTGAGTCTGTCCTTATCCTTCTCAGAGAGAGGTTGCAGATTTTGCCATGCCTCCAGTGCTTTCTTTATGTTTAAATACTTCATAACGCATTCGTTCTTTACAAACGCTACAAATATATTAAAAAGTTGTGAAAAAGGTTATATACATACAACCTTTTCTGTTGTTTTGCTCAAGGTGGGTGTGTTTGTTGAATGGGATGATGTTGAAATCTTGTCCTTTTTGCCTTCAAAAAATATCTTCGGTGTTCACCGCCGTGTTCACGGACCCCGAAATCGCATGAAAATCGAGGGAAGTCAGCAACTTGATTTCAGACGTGAAAATGACCAGGGAACTTAAGGGGAACTTGGAGCAATGAGTGCTGCAGATTTCTGACAAAATCGAAATCCATATATAAAAACCCGTCCAGAACGCCCTACAAGCCACTTGTGGAAATAATGAAAATTAAATGCAATTAAAAGATTTGGTGTTCACGCGGTGTTCACGGACATCAAAAAAGCACCTACGAAAGTTTCGTAAGTGCTTGATTTTCTTGTAGCGGGACGCAGGATGTTTCAGTCGCCCGGTGGGCTCCTTCTAATCCTGTCTGTCCGTTCACATTGTACCCAAGAAAGCTGTTTGGGGAATCTTTGTGAGATTTTTGTGTGAATGTCATCAGGCCCGGTCGCTGCGCTCCCTGACTGTCCATCGTCATTTCTGTCGCTTTGAAAGCAAGCTTTCAGCACCATAAATGCCAATGTCCAGCCCATTCGGGGCGGCCTGATGCCTATAAACGAAAAAAAACACAGCGGATTGCTGTGCTTTCTTGTAGCGGGACGCAGGATTGAACTGCGGACCTCATGATTATGAATCATGCGCTCTAACCAGCTGAGCTATCCCGCCGTGACCGTTAGTCAAAATGTAGTTGAGATAGAAGGACTCGAACCCTCACTGACAGAGCCAGAATCTGTAGTGCTACCATTACACCATATCTCAATTTGGCTTCCCTTTTGATTTGGGATTGCAAAGGTACGAATGTTTTCTGAATATGCAAACTTTTTATTGACTTTTTTCAAAAATACTTCACTTTTATGAGTTATCTGGCCTTAAAATACCAATTATTGGGGATTGGATGCATGCTGATGTGTCTTTATCTTTGCAAATGTAACCGGGATAGACCGTGGATAAGCCATTTGAATTAATAGATAACATCCTTTTAATTGTTTTTTAACGGACTTTGTCGTCCGCGGTGAGAGGCCTTCCGTGATGGAATGCCTCTTGTTGTTGTCGGAACTTTCCGAAAACATGAAAAATAGTTATATTGGGGCTAAACAATAGAGATTATGACAAATGAAATCCATAGAATGGTGTTTTCTGAATCCATGAAGCTTGCGGATCTCATCGATGTGAACTTCAAGCTGCTGAATGTGCTTTCCAGGCTCGGCATAAGTCTGGGATTCGGGGAGAACACGATAAGGGAGATGTGTGACAGGCAGGGGATAGACCTGAATTCATTTCTTCTGATCTGCAATGTATATACCTATGACGGATATGTGCCTTCGGCTGACCTGCTGGCTGCTGCTGATGCGGGAACGATTGTCGACTACCTGCATAATTCCCATGCTTTCTATCTTGACAGGGAACTGGCTGCCTTGGAGTCCAATCTCTCGTTGATGGTCGAGCCTTGTGACGAACTGCAGAAGAAGATTGTCGGAAAGTTCTTTGCAAGCTATAAGGCGCAGGTGAAGCGCCATTTCAATTATGAGGAGTCCGTTGTCTTCCCATATGTCAGGGCCTTGAAGACCGGCGAGTGTCAGGAAGGTTATTCGATCGAGCAGTTCGAGGAGAATCACAGCAATATAGACGAGACTCTCAACGACCTGAAGAATATAGTCATGAAGTATCTTCCGGACACATGTGACACAGTCGTGAGAAATGAGGTGCTTTACCGCATATACAGGCTTGAGGAAGATCTCCTGAAGCATACTATAATCGAAGATACGGTGCTTATACCGGTTGTCAACAGAATGGAGACATTATGAAGAGTGCTTATAAGAAAGTCCTGCTGATTATCCCGTCGAAGGTGCTTGCGAGGGGTGTCGAAGCTGTGCTTGCCGAATTGGGCGAGTTCCGCGTGGAAGGCATTCTTTCCGATCTTTCGCATGCCTCGGAGGTACGTCTGCGTAATATGGATGCAGATGTGATAATTGTTGATCCTGTGGTCTTCGATTATGTTTCGCGCATGAATGTGCGTGCCCGCCTGTCGGAATATTCGTCTGCTGCTGTGGTGGCGTTGCTGACCATGGCGATGGATGGAGAGCAGCTGAAACAGTATGACGGAACTATAGGAATGTATGACGAGCCGGTCTCTATGGTGCGCAAGCTCCGCGAGTCCATATCTTCCCGCGAGGAAGCTGCCGATTCCGAAGGACCGGACCTGTCGCAGCGTGAGAAGGAAATCCTTGTCTGTGTAGCCAAAGGAATGCTGAACAAGGAAATCGCTGATTTCTACAACATTTCCATCCATACAGTGATTACCCACCGCAAGAACATAACCCGCAAGACCGGAATCAAGACAGTAGCCGGCCTTACGGTGTATGCTCTTCTGAATAATCTGATTGATTCAGGCTCTATCGAGCTTTAGGTCACCGCCTCGCGAATGTTTCCTCGATGTGCGTAAGCCATGATTTGCGCAGTTCGTCGCTTGCCTGTCTTACTTCATTGAGGCTGATCCATCTTACGTCTTCAATGCCGATCTTCTTGAATGTTCCGTTGATGAGCGAGCCTTCGAGAGCGTTGTTGAACATGTCCCTATAGGCTTCAGCAGGCGTGTTCATGGTTGTGATTATGGTGACTCTTTCGAGAGGGAGGCGTGATTTCAGCCTGCCATCTTCCATCGTATAGGCGATTGCGGGGAATATGACCTTGTCTATGAATCCCTTTGTCATGGCCGGCATCGTCATCCACCAGATGGGGAATATCATCACGAGATGTTCCGCCCATTCGAGCATCCCCTTGTATCTGATGACCATCTCGTCTACCACGGCGAGAGCTTCTTCGCCTGTTCTTCCGGCTCCTGCAAAGGCTATCAGGTCCTTGCTTCTCATCACCGGGTCGAATTCTTCCTGGTCAAGATTGATTGTCTTGTAGGGCTGACTGCTTTTGTCCAGCCCTTTTTCCACTGCCGCCATTATTGATGCGCAGTAGCTCCCTCCGTAGGGATGATTGAATACTATAAGTGTCTTCATGTCTGTCCGTTTAAGGCAGGCAGAAGCAATTATGGTGCTATATCGTGCGGGAATTCAGGAGTATTTTCGCGGGAGTCGGAAGATGATGGCTCCGAGGGCGAAGGCTCCCATTATGAACGGATAGTAGAGGTGGCTGATGATTGTGATGGTTGAGACCTGTGCCAGTCCGGCAGCCATCAGCAGCTGTGCTCCGTATGGGATCAGGCCTTGGATGAGGCAGGAGAATGTGTCCAGTATGCTTGCTGCCTTGCGTGGGTCAAGTCCGAACTCTCTGGTGATGTCCTTTGCGATGCGGCCGGTGGTGATGATTGCTATGGTGTTGTTGGCTGTGCAAAGGTTTGCCAGTGACACGAGGGCGGCTATGCTGAATTCCGCACCTCTCTTGCCCTTGATGCGGCGGGTGAGGGTGTTGACGATGAAGTCCAGTCCTCCGTTGGTCTTTATCAGTTCGAGCATTCCTCCGGCGAGGATTGTGACTATGATCAGATCTCCCATTCCGCTGATTCCGCCTCCCACCGATTCAAGAAAGCCGGTCCATGTGAGGCCGCCTCCGCAGAATCCGATGACAGCATTGACTGCCAGACCGATTGTAAGCACGGCGGAGACATCCATTCCGGATATGGCCAATGCTATCACAAGCACATACGGGATGAGCTTCACCCATTCGATAGGAGCGGAGTCCGGAGTCATGGTAGCCGATGAGCCAAGGCAGACATACAGAACAGTCACGGCAATGGCGGCCGGTGCTACAATCCTGATGTTCGTCTTGAATTTGTCCGCCATCGAGCATCCGAGGGTCCTGGTGGCAGCAATAGTGGTGTCGGATATGAAGGACAGGTTGTCTCCGAAGAAGGCTCCTCCGACGATGATGGCCGTAATGAAGGGAATGCTTGTGAATGTGCCGGCCATTCCTCCGCATGAAAGCTCTTCAGCTATTCCGGCTGCTACCGGGACAAGGGCAACAATGGTTCCGACGCTCGTTCCGATGGACATGGATATGAAGCATGAGGCGAGGAAGAGTCCGGCGTAGAGGAGTTTTCCGGGAAGGATGCGGAGGGCGAGGTTGACCGTCGCGTCAATGGCTCCGATGTCCTTCGCTGTGGCCGCGAATGCTCCGGCGAGTACGAATATCCATATCATAAGCAGGACATTCTTGTTGCCGGCTCCTTCTGAAAATACCGCTATCCTCTGCTCGAGTGTCCTGCCTCGCGATATGATGACAGCGTATATGGATGCGATGAGGAAGGCGGATGATATAGGCACTTTGTAGAAGTCCTGCGCTATGATTGAGGACAGGAGATAGACTGCCAGAAATACAAGAAGGGGGCTCAATGCGAGAAGTCCGCCCATGGGTCTGTCGTCTTCTGTCTGTTTCCTTTTTATGCCCTTGAAGAGCTCTGATATATATTTGTCAGGTATTATGCCCATATCAAATCTTT
>JAFYUH010000008.1 GCA_017549605.1 Bacteroidales bacterium | reverse complement strand
TTCTCCTCGCTCGATTTCTCGAACAACTGACAACTTAAAACTCATCGGATAGTCCCGCTGGGTGCGCTTGATATACAAGCTTTTGCTTTTTTCTTCCATAGATTTACTCGTTTTTGTGTAACGCTATTTCAGGACGGGACATTAATTTAAAAAAAATCTCGCCTGAATCCAGACGAGATTTTTTTTTTAGAATTCTAGAACTTTAAAATTTTAAAACTTTAAAAAATTCTAGAATTCTAGAGTTTTAGAGTTCCAAAGTTCTACTTCAAGTATTTATCAAGCCAGTTGAAGAATCTCCTTTGCCATAAGATTCCGTTTTGTGCCTTGAGAACCCAGTGGTTTTCATCTGGGAAGTATAAGAACTCTGCTGGGATGCCTCTCAACACCGCTGCGTTGTATGCCTGCATGCCTTGTGTGAAGCAGATTCTGTAGTCGGTGCCGCCGTGGATGACCATGATAGGAGCAGTCCATTTGTCGACGAATTTATGTGGTGAGTTGGCGTATGACCATTGTACCACTGGATTTTCCTTGTCCCAATAAGGTCCGCCGAGATCCCAGTTGACGAACCACATCTCTTCAGTTTCAAGATATTGTGATTCAAAGTTGAACATACCGTCGTGTGCGATCAATGCTTTGAAGCGTCCGTCGTGATGTCCTGCGAGCCAGAATACTGAATAACCGCCGAAGCTTGCGCCTACAGCACCGAGGCGTTCTTCATCAACGAATGGCTCTTTTGCGATGGCGTCGATAGCAGAGAGATAATCTTTCATACATTGTCCGCCGTAGTCGCCGCTGATGGCTTCACACCATTCCTGACCGAAACCAGGGAGACCTCTTCTGTTAGGAGCAACGACGATGTAATCGTTAGCAGCCATCATCTGGAAGTTCCAACGATATGACCAGAACTGACTTACAGCACTTTGTGGTCCGCCTTGGCAGAAGAGCACTGCTGGATATTCTTTGTTCTTGTCGAAATGAGGAGGGTAGATGACCCATGTCAACATTCTCTTGCCATCGGTTGTCTCAATCCAGCGTTCTTCAACATTGCCCATTGTGAGTTGGTTGAAGATGTTGTCGTTGACTCTTGTGAGCTGTGTAGCTTCTCCGCTTTGTGGATCAACGATATATAACTCTGTTGGACGTGACATTGACTGACGAGCAGCGACTAATTTATCGCCTGCCCAAGCGATGCCGACGTAATTGTGTTTGCCATTTGTTATCTTTCTGATAGAACCTGTAGCAAGGCTCAAAGCGTAAATCTGCTCTGTTGCGTGGAGGTTACTGATGAAGTAAATTGACTGTCCATCAGGAGCCCAGAGGAGGTGAGTAGCGTTTTGATCGAAACCGATTGAGTAGTCTTTCTTTTCACCTGTTGTGAGGTCCATCACGAAGAGACGTTGTTTGTCGGCTTCATAACCATCACGTTCCATGCTTTCCCAAGCGATTTTGTCACCTTGTGGAGAAACGACGACGTTCATGTCGTAACCCATCATGCCTTCGGTGAGGTTGACGCATTCGCCTGTTGGGATGTTATATTTGTAAATGTCGGTATTTGTTGAAGTTGCATATTCTTTACCGACTTTCTTTCTGCTTGAATAAAGGATATTCTGTCCATCGTTGGTCCATGCTATTTGTTCCATGCCGCCCCAAGGTCGGACAGGAGCTTCCCACATTTCACCTTCCATAATATCCATTGTATTTTTGCCGTTATCAGCAGTCACGAAAATGTGAGCATAAGTGTCAACCCATTGATCCCAGTGACGATACATCAAGTCGTTATTGATTCTTCCTGAAGAAAGAGGAAGGTCAGGGTAGACGTCAGCGACATTGTCTTTAAGTTTCACTTCTGCTGTAAATAAAAGCTGTGACTCGTCTGGAGAGTATTTGAAACCAGAGATTCCGCCTTCCACGAAAGAGACTTGCTTTCTTTCGCTGCCGTCAGGATTCATTTCCCAGACCTGCATGTCGCCGCTTGCTGCGCTCATAAAGAGAATCTTAGAACCGTCTTTGTTCCAGACAGGACTATATTCGCTTGCTGCTGAGTTTGTGATACATCTGTTGTTGTTACCGTCAATGTCGATAACGTAGATGTCGGTTTTGCTTTTGTTTTCTTCTATAATAAAATATGTATTGCTGTAAACGACATGCTTGCCGTCAGGGGAGACAGCATATTCGCCGAGGCGGTTCATCGACCACATCACTTCCGGAGTCATGGTGTCAGACTCGATGACGATGTCTTTAGGAGGAGTGTAAGAAGCTGTTTGTTTTTCAGTCTTCTCACTGCACGAAGCTAATGTTAAAGCTGCTAATGCCATGATAATAATGTTTTTTCTCATAGTTATTTATATTAAATTCATTTTCTGATGATGCTTACAAAAATAATGATTATTTCGAAAAAAAATCATATTCTTTTTATATACAAAAAAGCTCATGGCTCACTGCTCATGACTCTTAGCATAAAGTCAAAAAAATCTGTAGTCCGAAGTCTGAAGTCTATAGACTTTTCTTATCTTTGTAAACCAAAATTTTAAAGAGAATACAATGAACAAAATAAAAGAACCTTCTTATATTCCACCGTTTACCGTGACAGCAAAAGCAATTAGTTTGGTTGCTGAAATATCTTCACTTGTAGAGCGTTATGCCATGAGATTAGAAGAATCTGATGGACTTCGTTTGCGTAAAGCTAATCGTATTAAGACTATTCATAGTTCGCTTGCGATAGAAGGTAACAAACTTACAGAAGACCAAGTTAGTGATATTATTGATGGTAAAAATGTAATAGCTCCACTTCGTGAAATCCAAGAAGTGAAAAATGCAATCAAAGCTTATGAATTATATCCTAAATTAAATCCGTTTAATGAGAAAGATTTATTAAAAGCTCATGCTACAATGATGACATCTTTAACCGATGATGCCGGAATGTTTAGACAAAGTAATGTGGGTGTTTTTGCAGGACAGCAATGTGTTCACATGGCACCACCACCTCAACGTGTGCCACATCTTATTGGTGAGTTGTTTGAATGGTTAAGATATTCTAAAGATCATCTGTTAATTCGCAGTTGTGTTTTTCATTACGAATTTGAATTCATACATCCATTCTCAGACGGTAATGGGAGAATGGGACGAATGTGGCAAACTTTGATATTAGGAAAACTTAATCCTATATTTGAACATCTTCCTGTTGAAAATATGGTGTATTCAAATCAGCAGAAATATTATGACGCAATTACAGAAAGTACGAAATGTGCTGATAGTTATCCGTTTATTGAATTCATGCTTAATGAAATCTTGAATACACTTAAGAAATATCAAGGTGCTAAAAGTATCAGTGTAGTTCCTAATAAAGTTCCTAATAATATTCCTAATAAAATTGCAGAATTACATCTGGATTTTTCAGAAACAACTTGGAAAGTTTTATCTCAAATTATTATTAATCCTAATATTACATCGAATGATATGAGTTATTCTTTAGGAATAAGTGATAGGATGGTAAGAAATCATATTAAGATATTGCGAGAGGCAAATATTATACAACGTGTAGGAAGTAACAAAAAAGGCCACTGGGAAATAATAAACAATTGACATCTTTTTATATAGATTATCATCATTAAAAACATTATTTTTGTACAAATTTATATTTTATGAGCAGAAAATTATTTTTATCCTTTATCTTTACATTATTCTTATTGTCAGCAAGCGCGCAACAACGCCTCGTTTATCAAATGTATTCAATAGGCCATAATGCCGACACCTCTTTCGTGGAAGTGAAACGCTTCGGTAAACAGCTTAAAATACAAGACATAAACACCTTCGATGGCAAGATGATCCCTGGAATTTCAGATGACATCACTTATGTAGATTATGACGCTGACAGCGCTTATTTCCAAATGAAATATGCTGACGGAGATTCTTACTTCGCTTATTTTTCTTTGAAGTCTAATATCGAATTTACAGAAGAAGGCAACGAAGTAATGAACGGCTACGACTGTAAGAAATATCGTACAAGCATCAATTCTAACACAATAGAAATTTGGATGACAGAGACTCTCGGCTATGATGCTACTCCAACATTAAGCAGAGGCGTTCTCAAAGGTGTCATGGTTCGTCAGCTCGTCAACGGCAGCAGCGTCCTCGAACTTAAAAGCATCAAGAAAGACAAGAAACTGAAAAACGAAACCATTCCTTCCGACTTAGGAAAACGTGTCTCAGGAAAAGACATAGATAAAATCGCAAAAGACAAGCTTATCATTAAAGTGCCTGTCTTCAACGAAGAACAGATTCATTTCGCAGATATAGAAAAATTCAAAGGCGAGATTCCTTTCGACTCAGTCATTCATTTCTCATACGGAACATTGATTCTTAAGAGAATGAATCTCGAGACTCTCCCAGAACATTATTCTTATTTCCTCGACGTAAGACAACAGTCTAATGGCGACGCTTACGATAGACCTGCTTCTATCTTTGTGATTCCAACTGACAGAGCATTAAGCCTTAAAGATGCTTTGATCGACAGCATCCAAGTGTTGCCTTCTTACACAGACAAAAGAGACATCACTTATAGAGCTATTAAACTTGAAGACGACTTCCTTCCTGTTGTGGAACTGATGCGTTTCTTCACTCCATTCGGTGTAAAACACTTCAACGACAGAGTGAAGTTCGACGGATTGGAATGGGAAGATGAAGCTTATTACAAACAAGAAATCACTGATGTCGCGAAACATCTCCGCGGCGACGTCCTTATCGGCGCTTTCATCAGCAATTACGACGGCGGCGGTCATAAATTAAGCATGGACATCCTCGCTTATCCAAGTTCTTATTCTTGGGATTTAAGTTACAACGACGACTGGACATTGCCTTTGTTCAACACATGTAACGTGATGGAAATGACAGGCCAGCATTACTGCCGTCTTTTCAAGACCGACAGCCTTACAGTTGAGTTTGAAGTCCCTGAGAATGTAAGCAATCTCCAACTCAGATATATCAGCACAGGCCACGGCGGCTGGGGCGGAGGCGATGAGTTCAACCAGAAAGAGAACTCTATCCTCATCGACGGAGAGAAAATGTTCGTCCACACTCCATGGCGTTGCGACTGCGCTACTTTCAGAGAGATGAATCCTGTATCAGGTAACTTCTGGAACGGACAGTCATCATCAGACTTGTCACGTTCAGGATGGTGTCCAGGAACAGCGACACAGCCAGTCTATTTCGACTTAGGATTCTTGAAACCAGGAAAACATACAATCACCATTGCGATACCACAAGGCGATGACGAAGGCAACAGCTTCAACCACTGGATGGTATCGGGAATGCTGATAGGAACTTTATAAAAACTCAGAATCTCAGAAATTCAGAACTCCAAAAATTCTGAGTTTTTGAGATTTTGAATTTCTGAGATTTAAATAAATTGTTATTTTTGTGAAAATAAAATTTGAATTTTGAAGATAGCTGTTAACACACGATTGTTGCTTAAGGATAAGCTTGAAGGCATAGGCTGGGTGGCTTATGAATGTCTGCGTTGTATGGTGACATCACATCCTGAAGTTGAGTTCCATTTCATCTTCGACCGCGAACCTGACCCTAAGTTCATCTTCGCCGATAATGTGAAGCCTGTCGTACTTTTCCCTCCAGCACGTCATCCGTTTTTGTATATAGCGTTCTTCGAATTCGCCGTGGCGAAGTATCTCCGCAAGATAAAACCGGACTTGTATCTGTCGCCTGACGGTTATCTCAGTTTAAGAAGCAAGACAAAGCAAATCGCTGTGTTTCATGACTTAAACTTCGAGCATTTTCCTCAGGATTTCCCTAAGATTCATCTCTGGCATTACAAGAAATTCTTCCCGAGATATGCAAGAAAAGCCGATAAGATCATAACGGTTTCTGAGTTTTCAAAGAAAGACATCTGCGATTGCTACGGCATCAATCCTGAGAATATAGAAGTGGCTTATAACGGAGCCAACGAAATTTTCTCTCCAGTAAATGAAGATGTTAGAAAAGAGATAAGAGATAAATATACAGAAGGAAAACCTTATTTCATGTTCGTCGGATCATTGCATCCACGCAAGAATCTCACACGTCTTTTCACTTCATTTGACTTATTCAAGAAGAAAAACAATAACGACATAAAACTCCTCATCGTCGGCAGCAAACGCTGGTGGACAGAACCAATCAAGAACGCTTACGAAGCGATGACACATAAAGACGAGGTCATTTTCGCAGGACGATTGTCGGCAGAGGAGTTACATCTTGTCACAGCATCAGCATTGGCATCTGTCTATGTTTCATATTTCGAAGGCTTTGGAATTCCTATCGTAGAAGCGTTCAAATGTGACACTCCGGTCATAACGTCAAATGTCACGTCAATGCCTGAAGTCGCGAAAGACGCAGCATTGCTTGTAGATCCTTTCAACGAAGAGTCGATAGCAGATGCGATGGAAAAGATCTTAGACGAAGAAGTGCGTAATGAATTGATAGAGAAAGGTAAAATCAGACGACAAGACTTCTCCTGGGACAAGGCAGCGGAGATGTGGTGGAGAGTTTGTAGTGAGGAATTAGGAATTAGGAGTTAGGAATAACTGTAGAGACGCGTCAATGTTACCTTAAAAATAAACACACATTGACACGTCTATTAAAATAGAATTAATAATAATTTGGACAAAAAAATAAAAAAAGTATGAATATCTTAGTATTAGGTTCAGGTGGTCGCGAGTATGCATTCGCATGGAAAATCGCACAAAGTGAATTAGTTGACAAACTTTATATAGCTCCAGGTAATGCTGGTACTGATGCAGTGGGCGAGAATCTCGTTATCAATATCGCTGATTTCAATGCAGTTAAAGAAACAGTATTGAAACTCGGTATTGAAATGGTCGTCGTTGGTCCAGAGCAGCCACTCGTTGACGGCATCGTCGATTTCTTCAAGAATGACGCAGAATTAAAAGACATCAAGATCATCGGTCCTGATCAAAAAGGCGCACAGCTCGAAGGCAGCAAGGCATTCGCTAAGGCTTTCATGGAAAAGTATAACGTTCCAACAGCATCATGCTTCACAGTGACAGCTGCTAACCTTGAAGAAGGATTGCAATATCTCACAACACAAAAAGCTCCTTACGTTCTCAAGGCTGACGGCCTCGCAGCAGGTAAGGGCGTTCTCATCATCGACTCATTGGAAGAAGCTCAATATGAATTGAAAGACATGCTCTCTGGCAAATTCGGTTCAGCATCAGCAAAAGTCGTCATCGAGACATTCTTGAAAGGTATCGAAGTGTCAATGTTCGTATTGACAGACGGTGAACATTATGTCGTTCTTCCAGAAGCTAAAGACTACAAACGTATCGGCGACGGCGACACTGGCTTGAACACAGGCGGTATGGGCGCTGTTTCACCAGTTCCTTTCGTGACACCAGAATTCGTTGAGAAAGTAGAAACAAGAATCATAAAACCAACAATCCAAGGTCTTAAAGAAGAAAATATCGACTATAAAGGTTTCATCTTCATCGGTTTGATGAACGTCGACGGTGATCCATACGTAATCGAATATAACGTAAGAATGGGCGACCCAGAGACAGAAGGCGTCATGACACGCATCGACTCCGACTTGGTAGCATTGCTCGACGCTTGCGCTCAAGGCAGACTCAACGAAGTTGAATATCAGACATCTAAAAACACATCTGTGACTGTCATGCTCGTATCAGGCGGTTATCCTGAAGACTATAAAAAAGGCATGGTGATGACTGGCTTCGAAGAACTCTCTGACTGTATAATCGCTCACGCTGGTACCAAGTTCAACGACAAAGACGAAGTCGTGACATCAGGCGGCCGCGTCATCGCTGTGACAGCACACGGAAAGAACATTGAAGAAGCTAGAGCTAAGGCTTATCAAAACGTTGAGAAGATTAAGTTCGAAGGCGTTAACTATCGTCACGACATCGGTTTGGATTTGATGAAGTTCTAATGCAATGTTAAATTTCTTTAAACATAGTTATCTATATCAACAGATAGTTATTGTATTGATGGCACTCGTCCTATGGATGCCGGCGTTTATTACAAAGTCGGCATTCATACCGGGTGAACATAACACACCTTTATATAATGTAATAATATCAGTATTCGATTTCTCGCCGTTTTTGCTGAATACAGTGGCGTTCGCCGTATATCTGTTCTCTGTGTTTCTCTTTAACTCAGTGCTTTCAGCAAACCGCTTGGTATCGAAATACAGCACCGTCGGGGCGTTCTCCTTCGTCTTGATGATGTGCTGCTCTCCGGAACTTCATTCCTGTTATCCATTCCTGTTTGCATGTCCGTTCATCCTGATGGCCATGCACACATTATTCCTTATCTATCAGACTGATACGCCAGAAAACTATATGATGAACATCGGTTATTTCATAGCCTTTGCGTCATTGTTCTATTATCAGTCGGTATTTCTTGTTATATGGGTGATATTATCATTCATCATATTAGGTTTCAAAGAGATAAGATATATGTGTTTGCCATTGGTAGGTTACCTCATAATATATGGCATCGTATTAGGAATTGTGTTTTTGTTTGGTGACGTCAATGTTTTAATAGACTCATATTCACACTTTTTCAGGAATATCAGTTTCTCATTAGAGCTGACATCATTCAACAAGATAATATTGATTGTAACAGCCGTCTTGTTTTTGATATCACTATTAAGAAGTGTCGGCAACAGGAATTCCGACAAGGGAAGCAACATCAGAAAAAGGGTAGGAGTGGCGTTTATGTTGACATTATTCGCAGGAGTCATATTCTTCATCCATGAGCCATCGATGAACAACAGCCTTATCTTTATGATGTTTGCCTTTTTCTTTGCGATAGCGTTATCAGATGTACGCAGGTCACGAATAGCGAATATCATAATGATATCTGTGCTTATCATAATTTTAGCAAACCAATATTTACCATTATTTGGCATAACGATATGAATCTCATAGCGCATTACACTGACAATTTGATTGAAGCCGGTTGTGATGAAGCCGGCCGCGGATGTCTGGCTGGCCCTGTGGTAGCAGCAGCGGTTATCTTAGATCGTGACAAAGACTATCCGATGCTCGATGACTCCAAGAAACTGACAGAGAAACAACGTAAGAAACTTAGAGAAGTCATTATGCAAGAGGCACTCGCTTATGGAATTGGCATCGTCGATAATAAAGAAATAGATGAAATCAACATCTTGAACGCCTCATTTCTCGCGATGCATAGAGCGGTGGAACAGCTGAAGGTAAAGCCAGAATTCCTGCTTATCGACGGCAATAGATTCAATCCATACAAAGATGTAAAGCATCAGTGTATTGTAGGCGGCGACGCTAAATATCAAGCCATTGCGGCAGCATCGATATTGGCGAAGACCACTCGTGACGCCATGATGGAAGAATACGACTTGCAATATCCGATGTACAACTGGAAGAAAAACAAAGGATATCCAACATTAGAACATAAAAACGCCGTGGCAGAACACGGCACCACGCCATTACACAGAATG
>JAFYUH010000092.1 GCA_017549605.1 Bacteroidales bacterium | reverse complement strand
CGTTGCAGGCGCTCCTGATCTTCCAATGTATCCTATATCAATGATAATAGGCAATACTGCAGAGATGAAGGTTTCCGTTGTGGAATCATCATACGTTGATTTCGAGAATGTTGAAGTTGCTCCTTCAAAAGGCAATTTCAGCCGTGAGATAAATCCAAACGATGTTCCTTACATCTATGGAGATATGTATCAACAAGATGAGTTCTATCCTGCACAACAAGCTGCTTTGGACAATCCTTATATCTTGAGAGACTTCCGCGGACAAAACGTGATGGTTTATCCTTACGCTTATAATCCTGTGACAAAGACATTGCGTGTTTATACCGACCTTCGCTTGTCTGTCAAGAAGGTAAGCGACAATGGCTTGAATCAGAAAGTCGCTACAAGACGTAGCAGCGTCGTCACTCCAGAAATGAAGGCTTCATACGAACGTCGTTTCATCAACTTCCCTAAAAATGAAAGATATAAATTTGTTGAAGACGAAGGCGAAATGTTGGTTATCTGCGTCGATGAATATAAAGAAGCAGTCGAAAAATTAGTCGAATGGAAAAACATCTCTGGCCGTCCAACAACAATGGCATTGACATCTGAGACTGGCAACCTCGATGATATGAAGGCTTATATAGCAAATTATTATAACTCAAATCCAGAGCTCGCATACGTCCTTTTGGTTGGTGAATATTCAGATCTTCTTCCATACGAAATTGTTGTGACTATCGATGGTATGCAATATTATACAAGATCTGACAACTATTACGGAAGATTGGATGGCGAAGACAACTACGAAGAAGTATTGGTAGGCCGTCTCTCAGTGAAGGATCTTGATGACGCACATAACCAAGTCGATAGAATCATCTATTACGAACGCGACATTAAAGAAGACGCTGCTTGGTTGTCAAGAGGTATCGGTATGGGTTCAACAGAAGGTTATGGTCACTTCGGTGAAAAAGACTATCAGCATATCGACTTCATCCGCGACACCTTATTGAATTATACTTATACAGAAATCTCACAAAGATATAAAGGCGTCAATGGCTATGAACCAACAGCAGCAGACTATACTGCAGACTTCAACAAAGGCGTGGGTATCGCAAACTACTGTAACCACGGTGAAGAGTTGAAATGGGTTATGGGTAACTTCGATACACAATGTGTTCATAACTTGCAAAACGATTATATGTTGCCATTCATTTGGACATCATCATGCAGAAACGGTCAGTTCGATGTTGAAGAATGTTTCGCTGAGTCATGGATGCGTTCTATAAATCCAACAACAAAGGCACCTATCGGTGCTATCGGCGGTATGTTCTCATGGATCTCACAGCCATGGCAACCACCAATGTACGGCCAAGATGAGATGGTCGCTATCTTGACAGAATGGCGCGGCAATTACCACCACACTCTCGGCGGCGCATCATTGAACGGTAATATGCACATCCTCGACATGAGCCCAGAAGACCGCGGCAACACACACAACACATGGTTCCTCTTCGGTGACCCTTCTATGATGCTCAGAACAAAAGCTCCAGAAAAGATGGATGTCTACTGCAGCTCATCATATCTTATGGTCGGCATGACAAGCTATACAGTCAATGCTGATGTTGATTTCGGTATCGCAACATTGTCAAAAGACGGTGAAGTCGTTGCTTCTTCTTACATAAGAAATGGTCAGGCAAACCTTACATTCCCTGAACTTACAGAAGAAGGCGTGATGAAACTCGTTGTCGTTTCTTACAACAAAGTCACAGAAGTGATGGATATCGAAGTCAAATATCCAACAGAAGCATTCTTGATCTTCAACGATTGCGATATCAATGAAGCAGACGGTCAGTTGGATTACGGCGAGACAATCAACCTCGATTTGAATATCAAGAATATCGGCGTTAAAGAAACTGCTAATGTTGAAGTAGAGCTTATCTCTAAGACAGACTATGCTACAGTCATAAGCAACAAGGCAACAGTAGCGTCAATGGCAGTCAATGAAATCGCTGAGATTAAAGATGTATTCAAGTTTATTGTCACCGACAATGTCCCTGATCAGGAAGAATTGAAGTTTGACGTTAAATGTACTTCAGGTGAAGAGTCATGGGCAAGCTCATTCTCAATCACAGCTAATGCTCCAAGCTTCACAATCGATACAATCTTCATCAAGAACAAGATGATAATGCCAGGTTCAAGCGATGTCTTGTACATAGCAGTTAAAAATAATGGTCACAGCGAAGCACGTGATGTCATCTCTGAAATGATCAGCAGCTCATCAGATATCGTTTTCCCAGAAGAAGCTGAAGGCGAAGAGACATTGCAGCCAGGTGAAGTGATGGAAATCGTGGCATTCTTCGACGTAGACGAAAACGCTATCTATGGCGCAAAATACGAAGTGGAATATACAGTTTCAGCAGGCGCTTATGAAATCACATCTAACTATTTCATCGCAGTGGCTCAGTCTCTCGAAGACTTCGAGACAGGCGACTTCTCAAAGGCAAACTGGCAATTCGATGGCAGCGCTGACTGGATTATCAGCAATGATGCATACGAGGGCACATACAGCGCAAGATCTGGTAAGGTAGCTGACAATCTCGAAAAAGACAAAAAGAATTCATCAATGTTCATCACCGTTGATTTGGTTGAAGATGAGGAAATCAGTTTCTATCATAAGAGATCATGCGACTACTACGCTAAGTTGGAATTCTACGTTGATGATGAAAAGATTACAGAATGGAGAGGTAACAACTCAACTCCAACAGAATGGGAACAATACACTTATTTGTTGCCAAAAGGAACTCACACTTTGAAGTGGACTTATAACAAACGAGTTGCAGAACCAAAGGCAGACGACTGCGTATTCTTGGATAACATCGTATTGCCTCCACTCAGCATCGTAGCTTTTGTTTCTCCTGTAACAAATCTTAATGCAGCAGTTGATAAATCTACAATTACATTGACATGGGAAGCCAGCGAAGACGCAAGAGAATACGTCATCATGCGTAATGATAAACAGATTGCAGTGGTGGAAGAAACAACATATACAGATAAAGTTGGTGCAACAGGTTCTTACACATATAGCGTTATGGCTAAGAAATATGATGGCATGTCAGAACCAGTATCAGTGACAGTTGACGTTACAGAAGTAGGCTTGAATGAAATCAATGCTAAGGATGTGAACGTCTATCCAAACCCAACATCAGGCGTTGTTTACGTCGACCTTAACGAATCATTCGACGCTGTCATTTACAATTACCAAGGTCAGGTTGTCAATAGACTTTATGACAATAATAATCAAATTGATATGTCTGAACTTTCAAGCGGAATGTACTTCGTTGAGATAAGGACAAATGATAATGCCGTAGTTAAGAAGGTATTGGTAAAATAAATTATTTAAAAAGGTTTTGCAATTATGTAATAAATGTTACATTTGTAAAACCTTTTTGCTATTAATAAAGGTGAAGAGAATGTTAATAAAATAGTTATAGTTATGAAAAAAATGTTTGAGTTTACAAGAGTTTTGTTGTTGACTCTGGTTTTTGCCATGTTCTTTTCATGCGCCAACAACGATGTTGATAAAGTCAATGTCGACAATCAGTTTGCAGTGTCATTATTTTCAGGTACTGTAAAAGTCGGTGATTTGTTAGGTGGTATTGGTCCTGGCTTATCAGAATACATTCAGGTATCTGAAAATGGTCGCATCTATGCATACTATGCCGATTCTGTCAATAATGCAGTTGTCGCAACTAACATCTTGACAGGAATTCAGGATGTCACTTTCCAGACAAGCGGTGAGTTTGAAATTCCAGAAATTCCAGCAATATCAATTCCAGATATCCCGGAAATTCCAGATGTTGAAATTCCAGACATTGAAATCCCGGACATTGATATTCCAGGAATCCTTGATTCGCTAGATATTCCAGATGTCCCAGGAATTCCTGATTTGCCTGAGAATCCAGAAATTCCAGAAATTCCAGAAATCTCAATAGATTCCGTAGTCGTTTTAACATTTAATGACTTTGTCTCTATTCCATTCGAATATGATGGCTATGAAATTAATTTTGTTGAATTGAAAAATGGAAGATTATATCTGAATTTGTCAACAAGTCTCTCACAGATAAAAAATGTTGTGTTGTCAACAGATAACATCAGATTGGGTGATGGCTCAAGTTTGGAACTTGTTCTTGATTTTACCCAAGGTCAAAAACAGTATATCGACCTTGACCTTACAAATTGCATCATAGCTCCAGAAAATAAGAATATCACATTCTCAGCAATATTGTCACTTGATATTCCTCTCGATCAAGGTATGGAAGGCGGTTTATATACCATCGACCTGAATGGCGGAATTATGGATGTCGAGTTTAAGACAATAGATGGAAAAATAAATGATTTCGTCTTTGATTTCATCGGAAGCCATGACTTCGATTTCTCAATACCAAATATGAGCGGAGCTCTGAAAATAGCAACGCCGGACTTTAGCATTAAATATATCAATACTTTTGGCTTTAAAGCTAATGGTACAATTGATTCTTTATATTTAAGCGACTCAAATGGTAATATAACTTCTTTGATAAAAGATGGTGAAAGAGTGGAATTGTTTTTACATCCAACAGGCGAGAGTTATGACTCAATATCAGAGTTGGATGAAAAACTTGTTGATGAGATAAATATCTTGCAAGGCTTTAATCAACTTACATTTAATGGAGATATTGTCCTTAGCTGTGATGATGTGACAGAAAATATGATTACCGATGAATCTCATATTGATATCATTGCCGACTTGGCTATTCCATTGGAATTTGAAATGGAAAATCTCAGTTATGTCAATAAATTTGATTTTAATCTTGACTTCGATAGCGAAGAAAACGGCGAGACAATGCAATTGGGCAATGTTTTCGATGAACTGGAATTTAAATTAGTATTCAATAATACTATCCCTGTTCAGATAAGACCACAGGTGTATGTGCTTGAAAATGGAAACGTTATTGATTCATTATTTGATAATAAAGCATGTATACATGGTAAATTCGATAACTCTATCCCAGAAGATATCTTGATAGTTAAAGTGACAGGTAAAAAACTGGAAAATGTACAACTGGCAGATCAGCTGATGTTGGATATTACTTTATCAACAGAAGGTGAACGCATAGTCTTAAATACAAATGACTATTTTGACATCAGAATCGGTTTGAAGACCAAGACTTCAGAAATTAATTTGAGTGAGTTAAACTTCTAAATGATTGAGTTATGAAAAAAATATATAGATTCTTTGCGGTAATGGCATTGTTGTTAGTGACAATGACATCTAAGGCTCAAAATGATATCTCTTTGACATTGTTGCCTAACTTCTCATATTGCAATATGTATAACCCAGCTATACCTGTTGGATCAAGAACAGTGATAGGTATCGGTATCTCCAATATCAATTTCTCTGTCTTGAACACAGGTGTCAATTATGACAATTTGTTCACATTCCATAACGATGGTACTGTTGCATTGGATGCTAACAAGTTCATCAACAGTCTTGATGAGCACGATAACATCATAGGCACTAACTTCTCTATGGATGTCTTTAGAGTTGGTAAACGTATTGGAAGACTCTTCATTGACTTGAGCTATCGTGTGAAGTTTGATGCAGGCTTGCATTATTCAAGAGATTTCCTGGGATTCTTCGTCAATGGTAACGGCAACTATCTCGGAAAAGACAATCCTGCTAACCTAAGCGTTGGCGCTGATTTAAGCTTATATTCAGAAATGGCATTGGGCTTACAATATAGAGTCAATGATAAATTGTCTGTCGGTGTCAGACCAAAACTCTTGGTGGGATTTGCTAACTTGTCTGTCAATAACGATGGCACAAAGATTTATACCGATGAAAATACTTATTCAATGACAGCTGATGTCAATCTCAATATATCAGCGGCTACAGCATTAGATATGGATGACATCTGCCGTCTCGGTGAATTCACTTCATATTTCGAAGATATGGATACTCTCATCATCGAGAACCTTTTCGACATTGAAGAGAATATAGGCTACGGTATTGATTTCGGCTTGTCTTATACTTTCAACAAACATTTCGGCTTGGCAGCCGGCGTCTATGACCTCGGATATATCACATGGAAAGATACTAAGGTAAAGCAAAATCGTAAGGAAAATATGGTTATCAATGATGCATTGTTCAGTAGCATGGATGATGTATTGAATATGAACATCGATTTTTCTGACGTGTACGAGACTTTGGTAGAAGACGTTTGGGGTAATGACTCTATATACAATGGCGGCGACTATAAAACATCGTTGAAGACAAGAATCATGCTTCAAGGTTATTATGAATTATGTCCTTTGGCAAGATTTACAGCCATCAGCCAGTTGTATTATGTCAAGGAAAAATTCCGTCCATCCTTGACATTGGCTTATAGCGGTTCAATCTTGAGACTCTTGAACTTCACTGCAAGCTACACTATGTCACAATATTCAGGTAATAGCGTAGGCGCAGGTTTGGGAATCAACTTCGGACCATTGAATGTTTATGTCGTTACTGATAATGTCATGATTGCAACAAAGTACAATGCTTCAACAATGGAACTGTTGACATCGTATGATAACGCAAACATAAGACTTGGTATGGTGCTAAGATTCGGCAACAGAGATAGAAATAAAAAATAATCTATAATAGATGAAGAGCGGCTTTTAAATTAGCCGCTCTTTTAGTATATTTGCAGAAACCTAACAATATGAGAACTTCGTTTATTACTATAATATGCTTGTTGTTGCTTCCGCTTTTTTCAATGGCTAATGCCGTTGAAGAACTGAAGGTTTTTGTTTACGCTAATCCAGGCTTTATAGTAAAAGGCGACACTACGACACTCATCGCGACCGCCAGCATCGACTCTCCTGATGTTAAGTATGAATGGTCGCCGGCAGATAATCTTGGCGATCCTTATAATTCCATAACTTACGCTAATCCTAAGACCACGACGACATATACCTTGACAGTTACATACGGGTCACAGGTTGTGTCGGAATCGGTTGAGGTCAAGGTGCTGGAAAATCCACGTGAACTGAATCTTGCATTAGATGGCGATGACGTAAGTCTGAATTGGACTCATGTGGAATATGCGACATGTTACAGAGTGAGACGCAACGATGAGACTATCGTTAATTATACCACCGATACCGCTTTCGTAGATAAGGATGTTCCAAACGGAAACTATTGTTATAGGGTGATAGCAGTCAGGAACGCCTTCATATCACCAGAGTCGGAACATGCCTGCGTCGATATCGAATTTGAAGAAAATGAAGAAACATCTTTAGATATAAATGTTAAAGACAATGTGATGCTTTATCCGAATCCTGTCAGAGACAAGATATACATCAAGGCTGAATATATCGATGAAATCACCGTCGTGAATATGATGGGACAAGTCGTGATGAAGGCAGATGTGGATTCAGATGCGATGATGTTAGATATGAACCATTTGGATTCCGGATTATATCTGATGCATATCGATATGGGTAAGGTTGTCGTCACAAGAAAAATAAATCTGATTAAATAACATAAAAACATAATGATATGGAAATAAAATTCATCGGAGCAGCGAGAGAGGTGACAGGCAGCAAGCACCTCATCACCACACGTCACGGAAAGAAGATACTCCTCGATTGTGGTATGTTTCAAGGCAAGGGACTTGAGACTGATTCATTGAACAGAAACACTATGGTCGAACCGTCCGAGATTGACCATATCATCTTGACACACGCACATGTCGACCATTCTGGTCTGATACCTTATTTCTATAAGAGAGGCTTCCGCGGTTCTGTGATATGCACTCAGGCTACACGCAACCTCTGTTCTATCATGTTGCCAGATAGCGGTTTCATCCAAGAGAATGATACCCATTGGTTCAACAAGAAAAGAGCCCGCCAAGGACTGAAACCTGTCGATCCTATATATACCGAGAACGACGCACATGCCTGTATGGAACTCTTCATCAGCGTGCCGCTCAACCGTCAGTTCCATATCGACAATAACATAAAGGTGAAGTTCACCAACACGGGACACGTCCTTGGCAGTGCCGCCGCCACCATAGAGATTGACGAGTTCGGCGAGGTGACACGCATAGGCTACACCGGCGACATTGGACGTAGCAACAACTATCTGCTTCGTGCGCCAGACGCTTTCCCTCAATGCGATTATCTCATAGTGGAAAGTACTTACGGCGACAGGCTGCATCAGAACAAGCAGCTCTCAGAAGACGAACTGTTGAGAATCATCAAGCATACCTGCGTGGAGAAGAAAGGAAAGCTCATCATACCAGCTTTCGCCATAGGAAGAACACAGGAGATCGTCTATATCTTGAACAACTTCTATAACGAGAAGAAACTGCCGTTCATACCGGTTTATGTAGATAGCCCTTTGGCTGTCAACGCGACGAATATCTTCCGTCTGCACCTCGACCTCTTCAACAAGAATGTGGCAGAAGTGCTGGAATATGACAACGACCCATTCGGTTTCGGCACCTTGAAATATATCACCAACGTGAACCATTCCAAGGCCTTGAACAAGAGAGAAGACCCATGTATCATCATCTCGGCCTCAGGCATGATGGAAGCGGGCAGAGTTAAACACCATATCGCTAATAACATTGATAATCCTAAGAATTCTATTCTCGCCATCGGCTACTGTGCGCCGACAACATTAGGAGCGCGTATATTAAGAGGAGAGAAAGAGATCTCCATCTTCGGAATGCCACATAATGTCAAGGCAGAAGTCTTCAGCATTGACGCCTTCAGCGGCCATGCCGACTACAAGGAGATGGAAGAATATCTCCGCTGCCAGAACCCAGAGAAGGTTAAGAAGGTGTTTGTTGTCCATGGCGACTATGAGGCACAGCAGCCATATAGCGAAGTGCTGAGAAAAGCCGGATTCAAAGACGTGGTGATACCAGAAGCGGGAGAGGTGTTTGAAATTGAAAATTGAAAGTTGAAAATTGAAAATTGAAAATTTGTAGAGACGTATCATACGACACAATAAAAATGAATAATATGTCGTTGATGCGTCTTTTCAATTAGGAATTAGGAATTGAGGGTATGAGGAATTAAGGAACTAAGGGTATGAGGAACTGAGGAATTGAGGAATTGAGGGTATGAGGAACTGAGGAGTTTTCAAAAGTTCCGAAGGTGCGATAGAGATAAGATGCTGCAGGAATGATTTTCAACAAAAAATTCCTCAAGTCCTCAAATCCTCATACCCTCAGTTCCCATAGTTTTTTTATCTTTGTCCTTTCAATAAAGGTATGCTTATGAAGAGAATTTTACTATTAATATTCGTACTTATTTCATTAAACGCTTTCTCGCAACTTCAGGTTAAGGAGGGCTCTTTTAAATATGTTCCAGGAGGAGTTATCGACAATAAAGCGGAATATACTGACGGCAACGACTTGCCTATGGCGTTGATAAAGATTTCTACAGAGAATATCCCTGAGCAGGAAAGAATGCGTCTGGTCTTTGTCGGTAATAGAGCAACACAGATTATAAAGAAGCCTAAGACTGGTTCGATGTGGATTTATATCTCTGCAGACGCTGCTACCTTTATAGATATCAGACATCCTGATTATGGAACTTATAAATATTATCTTCCAGAAGAACTCTGTGATTATTGCGTTTATGAGATGGTGTTGCAGTATGTGAATGACCAGCCTGAATTAGGTTTCCTTGCCATAAGCAGCGAACCGGCAGATGCTGATATCTATATTGACGGCAAACATTACGGAAAGACTAATAATGTCATAACAGACCTTGCCGTTGGAAGCCATGAACTTAAACTTGAAAAAGAGGGTTATGCAACTCTTACGAAAACTTTTGTCACAACCAAAGGCGAGACTTTGAAACTTAATGAAACATTACAGGCTGTAAGTAAGCAGAAAGTGCATTTTATCGTTAAGGCTGACCAGGAAAACGCCACTATCTATATCGACGATGAACCTTTAGGTACAAAAGAGGCATCTAAGCTTTTTATGCTTGGTTCATCTCACACTTGGATGATAAAATGTAATATGTATCATACAGAGAGCGGCACTGTTACTCTCAATGAAAGAACAGTCATAGATAAAAAGCTACGTCCTAATTTCGGTTTCCTTAATATCTCGACAACGCCAGAACAAGGTGCGAAAGTGTTCGTTGATGAAGAGTACGTTGGACAGTCTCCTGTGAAAACCGATAAACTAAAAAGCGGAACGCATACTGTAAGAGTGATGAAGGATATGTACAAGATGAAAGAGCAGTCTTTCACCGTTACCGATGGACAGACCACCAATGCCACTCTTAATATGGCTGCTAATTTCGTGAACGTGACTGTAACCACCGACTCTCAGTCTGATATTTACGTTGACGACGAATATAAAGGCAAGGGCAGATGGACAGGCAGACTTTCTGATGGAACGCATATATTTGAAGCGAGAAAGACAAACCACAGGACAAGCAAGAAAAACCTTGACCTGGTTTTGGGCGAGACAAAGACCATTAGTATTGATGCTCCAAGTCCGATAAACGGAGAAATAGAGATTAACAGCACTCCAATGGGAGCGACAATCTATATTGATGGCAAAAACTATGGTGAAACGCCAAACTACATCTCCGACATCTTGATTGGCGAACATGAACTGAAGCTGACCAAACAAGGCTGTGCTTCGGTGACAAAGACCATAACAATTAAAGAAGGCGAGACCTTAAGTGTAAATGAGAAACTGCAAACCGGAAAGGAAATAAGCATCTCCACAGACCAGTCTGGCGACAAGATTTACGTTGACGGAAACTATTTAGGCCTCAGTCCTATTTCCACATGTTTGTCATACGGAAGCCATGAGGTTAAAGCCGAAAGAAATGGCAAGACGGTAAGTAAGAATATAGAAGTATCTCAAGTAGAGGCACACGGACGTGTGTCTTCAACAGATAAATGTGAGTTGACTTTCTTTGGAAACCAGACCATAACAGTTAAGGGAGTTTCCTTTACGATGATAGCAGTTGAAGGCGGCACTTTCAAAATGGGAGCAACCTCAGAACAAGGCAGCGATGCCGATAATGATGAGAAACCAGTACACAATGTAACGCTTTCGGACTATTACATTGGCGAGACAGAAGTGACTCAGGAGTTGTGGCAGGCGGTGATGGGTGAAAATCCAAGCTATTCTGTCGGAAACAAAAAAACAGTAAAGCAAGTCTCATGGGACGACTGTCAGGAATTCATAAAGAAATTAAACCAACTTACTGGCAAGAACTTCAGACTTCCTACAGAAGCGGAATGGGAATATGCGGCAAGAGGAGGAAACAAGTCTAAAGGCTACAAATACAGCGGAAGCAATTCCATAGGAGATGTTGCATGGTACACAGATAACAGCAGTTCACAGACGCATGACGTGAAGACCAAACAAGCCAACGAATTAGGCATATATGATATGAGCGGCAATGTTTGGGAATGGTGCCAGGACAGGTATGGCAGTTATAGTAGCAGTTCTCAGATCAATCCTACGGGACCGTCATCGGGCGTTAACCGTGTTCTTCGTGGCGGTGGCTGGAACCGCAGTGCGAGGTACTGTCGTGTGTCTGATCGTTACTACGGCGGTCCAGGCTACGGGGACGGCTGCATCGGTTTCCGCCTTGCCCTTTAGGAACTACAATTACAATCCATAAATTTGCACTGTAGAGACGTGTCAACAATACCTTTGAAAATAAAAGAATGTTGATGCGTCTTTTCGGTTAGGAATTAGGAATTAGGAATTGAGGGTATGAGGAATTAAGGAACTAAGGAGAGAAAGGATCAAAAAATTCTGTTGTCACTACGTGACTTTTTAGAATCTCAGAATCTCAGAATCTCAAAATCTCAGAACTTTTGAACTTTTGAGGTTCTGAGGTTTTGAATTTTTATAATAGGAGGGATGCGTTAGGGATTGAAGCGGCATCCTTTGCAAGCGAAGTGATAACGGAGCGAGCAAAGATATAGCGGAAAGCCCGACGGCTTCGCCGGAACGCCCAAAAGAAAGACACTGAGATACTAAGATGCTGAGACGTTTAGATAAAGTGTTTTAACTTTGCGTTTCTTCGCGTCTTTGCGAGAGGTCTTTTCAGTTAGGAATTAGGAACTTTAAAAAGTTCTTGGCCTTAGTTCTTAGTTCAAAAAAAATAGAGACGCCATACTTTCATGACGCCTCTACTCTTATAGACTTATAGACTCATAGACTCATCATATCGCTGATGAGATCAAGAATGTTGCAGCAACTGCGATGATAGCATACAATTCAGGGAAAGCTGCAAGGATCAAAGTCTTACCGAAAACGTCGTGACCGTTACCGATAGCTGTGATGCCGTTAGCGCAAAGCTGACCTTGACGGATAGCTGATACTAAACCAACAACGCCGAGGAAGATGCCGCAGCTGAATACTGCCAATGCTTGATTCATTGTGATCTCTGGTGATAAAACTCCTTGTAACAAGAAGAATCCTAAGAAACCGTACAAACCTTGTGTACCAGGCATAGCACTTAAAACTAAATAGTTACCGAAAGCTTCGTCGTTCTTTTTCATTGCACCTACTGTTGCGTTACCACCGTATGTTACGCCGAGGGCACTACCGATACCGCATAAACCAATCATAAGAGCGATACCTACATAAGCTAAAACTAATGCTGTTGTCATAATGTTAATTTTTTATTTGTTATTATTTTATTTGATTATTCTTTTTTTTAGACGCTTCAATGTGTATTCATTTTAATTGTATCATTGAAACGTCTCTACAATTCCTAACTCCTAATTCCTAACTCCTAATTCCTAACTCCTAATTCCTAATTCCTAACTTTCCTAAACGGTTTATACTCTTTCGCTCCTCCCACGAATCCTGAGTTCTTGTAGAACTCGACGAAGGTCAGACGCATAGGGTGTACGAAGGCACTCAATGCCGACAACGCGATGTTCATGGCATGACCGAAGACTAATATCAAGACCATCACTATGGTTCCGAGGACTGGCACGTCTGGCTTCATGTTCATGGCTAAGTCGTTGAAGACTAATCCTAAGATTGAACCTGACAATCCCAAGGCGAACAATCTGATGTAAGAGAGCACGTCGCCGAGGAGTCCTGTCGCCATATTGTATGTGTCCCATAATCCAGAACCGATGTTCTTGAACGGCGCTGCGAATGAGTTGATAGGTCCGTTTAAGAGGTATACCAACACCGCACCTACGATGATACATGCATAGAATGGAGTGCCGATGCCGTCGATGAGGAATGTCACGATGCCACCTAAGAGCATGATGACCCAGCCTATCGTCGATACTGCCGCACCGAAGCCGTAGAGCTTGGTCTGGTTGATGATCTTGAGGCACATACCGAACAAGATCTGGAACACACCTATTATCAATGATACATAGAACGCAGAGTAAAGACCTTCTGACTGGAACATGATGCCTTTGAGTTTGTTGACGATAGGTATGTCAACTTCCAGCAATGGGATTCCGAAGAATGTTCCGCTGATGGTTCCCATGATGACGGTACCGAGACCTAAGAAGAAACCGAGCCATAAGATGTTGTTCATGTCTTTGAGTTTCTTGCTTAAGATCAAACCTAATGTCACCAGGCATATCAAGGCGCCGTAGCCGAGGTCGCCCATGCAGAATCCGAAGAACATCACGAAGAATGGCGCGAAGAATGGTGTCATGTCTAACTCCCAGTAGGTAGGGATTGAATACATATTGCCAATCATCTCGAATAATCTCGCGAATCTTCTGTTCTTGAGTTTGATAGGAGGGTTGTCGACATTCTTCTCTGGCTCTGTGGCTTCGAAGTAGATGTCTTTGTCGCTGAGCCATGAGATAGTGTCGTTTTCAATCTCTTGTGGCACCCAGCCTTCGAGCATCATAATCTTGTCGTCGGCTAATGAAGATGCAGCCTCGCTGACTTTATAGAAGTCTGCGTCTTCCTGAACTGCGACTTTATACTCGTTGAGCTTGACGATAGCATCTTCAGCAATCTCGCCGAGATATTGTCTTGTCTCGTTCAACTTGTTTTTAAGATCTTCGATCTGAGCCTTTATCTCCGACTTCGACAATGAAGGGAAATGATATTTCTCTGCGTCGATGTTAACTTCCTTATCTTTAGATGTAAGAGTGGTGAAGTATTTGAATCCAGAGAGCTCGTTGATGATAAAGGCGTTGAACTCTTGTTCCCAAGTCTCATCGTATTTGTTCTGAGGCACGCTGAAGAATCTCAAGTCCCAGTTGTTCTCTCTGATCTGGTTAATCTTCTCTTCAGGGAACTCGCCCCAGAGGTTATATACGTTGTCTTCTTTTTGAAGAGCCGCAATCTGCTGTTGGATAGAATCTATCTCCGCAAACTTGCCATCGATGAAAGCGATTAGTTCTTCGTTACGAAGTTCAGTTGTCAAAGTCTGTTGTCTGTTGACCGTTGTCTGTTGACTTAATGATTTAACAACGTTATTGATATGCTTCACCTCCGTCATCTTGGCCTTCATGACTTCGTCTTGCAGAGTCTGTTTCTTTGCATGGACGTGTACCACGCCGTGTTCACGGAGCTCGATGAGGAATTGTTTGTAGTCGCGATGATAAATCAGCATCGTCAATTTTGTCATAGGTGTAATCATAATGCTACCTCCTTTTCTTGACGCATTTTAACTATCTTCTGAGCTGCCTTGGAGAGATTTTCCTCGTCTTCCATGACGCGTTTAATCTTGCGTATCGCGTCTTCGAAGCCAGGTATCTGCACCTTCTCATAAAGGTTGACCTTCTGAGTGGTCTTCTTTCTCGCCTTGCTGAGCAGTTCCATCTTACGTACCCAGAATTCGCGTTCCAAGGTGATGTCGATCAATGACTTCATATATTCTATTCCGTCCAAGATCCATGACGGCATGTTGAACACGCTGAATTCCTTTACCTTATACGATGCACCTTCATAGACCGGTGTGTTGACGCCGGCTATTTTCTTGATACTCCATCTCACGTCTTCTACGCTGATGAGGTCAGGCTTGAACTCGCCCCATAGACGTAAGATGTCGCCGGATTGCTGCAAGATACTCTCCAGTCTCTCGTCAAACTCCTCGACTTTTTCCTTCGAGCGCTTGACTTCGAGACGCAGCGCCGACTCCTTGCTCTTGATGGTAGGGAGCGTACGCACGCGTATCTTCAGCTGCTTCTCCAGCTGCTGCATCGATGTCTTGTTATATTGAAATTTTATTGCCATAATTTTATGATTTTAATTTATTGGCAATTATTCTTCTTTACCAGTCCAATATTTATCCATGAACTCTTTCTTGATAGACACCTCAGATTTGGTGAAGTGTTTGCCGAAGAGGTTCCATGCTGTGTCGAGCATCTGTTCAATCTTGAGGTCGACGTCGATAGCGAGTAAGTCGTTTGAATATTCTTTAGCGAATTCAAGGACACGTTCGTCGTAGTTTGTCAAGTCGAAGCCGTTTTCCTGCTTTGTACGAGCGTTGGCGGCGTCGGCATAGAGACGGATACAAGCGTTCATCACCTGTGGGTGGTCGGCGCGTGTCTTCTTGCCGATGACGAGTTGCTTCAAACGTGACAAGCTTCTGAATGGGTCGACGATGACCTTGCCGATCTCACTGTCTTTACGCAAGAAGAGCTGACCTTCTGTGATGTAACCGGTGTTGTCTGGGATAGCGTGTGTGATGTCGCCGCCAGACAATGTTGTAACAGCGATGATGGTGATAGAACCGCCGCTTGGGAACTGTACCGCTTTTTCATAGATCTTAGCCAAGTCGGAATAGAG
The DNA here is from genome assembly GCA_017549605.1 of Bacteroidales bacterium. Taxonomy (GTDB): domain Bacteria; phylum Bacteroidota; class Bacteroidia; order Bacteroidales; family F082; genus Limimorpha. The sequence continues at coordinate 21,415 of JAFYUH010000092.1, read as the reverse complement.
TGAACCTGGCATAGAGTCTTTAGATGGGATTTGGTCCATACGGTTAGAAACGATACTCAAGGCGTCGGCATATAATGTCATGTCTGTCAAGAGGACCAAGACCTTCTCGTTCTTGTCGACAGCGAAATATTCTGCTGCTGTGAGCGCCATGTCAGGAACGAGGAGACGTTCTACTGGAGGAGCTTCTGTGGTGTTGACGAATGATACGATATGGTCTAAGATACCTGCGTTTTCGAACAAGTGCTTGAAATATAGATAGTCGTCATTGGTGAGACCCATACCGCCGAGGATGATACGGTCGGCTTGAGCCTTCATCGCTACGTTAGCCATGACTTGGTTGAAAGGCTGGTCAGGGTCAGCGAAGAATGGAATCTTTTGTCCTGATACCAAGGTGTTGTTCAAGTCGATGCCAGCGATACCGGTGGCGATGAGTTCTGATGGCTGCTTACGTTGAACAGGGTTCACTGAAGGACCGCCGATCTCGCGTTCTTCGCCGTCAACTTCTGGACCGCCGTCGATAGGCTGACCGAAGGCGTTGAAGAAACGTCCGCATAACTCGTCGCTGACCTTGAGGGTAGGAGCCTTGCCTAAGAAAATGACTTCGGCATTTGTTGGGATACCTTCTGTTCCGGAGAAGACCTGCAAGGTGATCTCGTCGCCCCAGATCTTAACGACCTGTGCCAAACGACCATGGATATATGCAAGCTCATCGAAACCGACGCCTGTAGCTTTCAAACTACATGTCGCTTTGGTGACCTGACTGATCTTTGTATAAACTTTTTGAAATGCACTCATATATATAATTTTTTTATTTTCTTATTTGATGATTCTTTCTTCAAGGATGACGTTGGCTTCTTCTTCAGTCTTATGGAATTCTTCCGACTTGAATGCTGTGTAGTTCAACTGTCTGAAGGCGTTGATGAGTCTCTTGAAATATGTAGCTACCTCATCGAAGCTCTCGAATCTGAAGTTAGAACGTGTGACCTTGATGACTTTCTTCAACATATATTCCTGACGTTCCAATGATGTTGTAGCGTCGATCTTGTCGAAGGCATCTTGTTGCAAGATGACGAAGTCGACGAATTCTGACTTCCATAATGTGATGTGGTAGTCGATTGGCACACTGTCGTCACCGAGAATGTTGATCTGTTCTTCTGTCTCTTTACCTCTTACCAAAATGTTACGAGCTTCGTTGACGAGTTCGACCCAGTTCTCATCGAGTTTCTCTTTTGAATATTCTATGAACTCAGGATATTCGAGATATTTTGAATATGAGTCGAGGGTGTCGATAGCAGGGTAACGTTTGGAGTCGGCGCGGTTTTGTGACAAGGCGTAGAAACAGCGGGCTGCTTTCTTTGTTGATTCTGTCACAGGTTCTTTCAAGTTACCGCCAGCAGGAGAAACAGTGCCGATGAATGTCACAGATCCTGTCTGTCCGTTGTTAAGATAAACGATGCCGGCACGTGCGTAGAATCCAGCGATGATAGCTGACAAGTCCATAGGGAAGGCGTCTTGTCCTGGGAGCTCTTCCAGACGGTTCGACATCTCACGGAGTGCCTGTGCCCAACGTGAGGTGGAGTCGGCGAGCAAGAAGACCTTCAATCCCATAGCACGATAATATTCACCAATTGTCATGGCTGTATAAACTGAAGCTTCACGAGCTGCAACAGGCATGTTTGATGTGTTGGCGATGATGGTTGTTCTTTCATATAATGATCTTCCTGTGCGAGGGTCCTCGAGGTGAGGGAACTCTGAGAAGATCTCAACGACTTCGTTGGCACGTTCACCGCAAGCTGCCATGATGATGATGTCGGCGTTAGCGTGTTTTGCCAATGAGTGTTGGATAACGGTCTTGCCGGTTCCGAAAGGACCAGGGATGAAGCCTGTACCGCCTTCGAGGATTGGGTTCATGGTGTCGATGACACGGATACCTGTCTCTAAAAGACGGAATGGACGTGGCTTGTTTTTATATGCTTTGATGGCGAGTTTCACAGGCCATTTCTGTACCATAGTGACATTGTGGATCTCGCCTTCTTTGTCTTTCAATGTAGCGATGACATCGTTGATGGTATATTCACCTTCGGCAGCGACAGACTCAACGGTATATTCGCCTTCGAATTTGAAAGGAACCATGATCTTATGGTCGAGCCAGTTTTCTTTCACGTTGCCGAGCCAGTCGCCAGCGATTACCTTGTCGCCAGCTTTTGCCAATGGAGTGAAAGCCCATTTCTTGTCGTCTTCAAGAGCTGGAGTGTAAAGGCCTCTCTTCAAGAATACGCCTTCCATCTTGTCGAGGTCGTTTTGAAGTCCGTCGAAGTTCTTTGACAATAAACCTGGACCGAGTTCCACCTCTAGCATATGACCTTCGAACTCTACCTTAGAGCCCGGCTTCAGACCGCGTGTGCTTTCAAATACCTGAACGTAAGCTATGTCGCCAATAATCTTGATAACCTCTGCCATCAATCTCTCTTCACCTAAATAGATGAAGCATATCTCGTTTTGGAAAACGTCACCTTCAATACGAACCAAGACTAAGTTGGAGATGATACTTACTACTTTACCTAATGTCTTATTCATGTTATGTGTTTTTAATTATATATCAAATTCTTTAGCAAACTGAAACTCGTTCTTGAAGCGTTCGAGCAACTCGCGGAAGATGGTCTTGCCTTGTTCCGTTGTCATCTTGCTCCAGCGTTCCAGAATCATCAGCTTGAGTGTAAAAGCAATCACATTGTCGAATGTGAAATATTTATGTTCAGTCGTCTCGTCGAGGAACTCCCAGTAGAGCATGTCGATTCTGTATTCGCGCTCCGCTGCGTTGTCCTTGTCGAAGAGTGCCAGGACTGTGTCGACGTATGGATAGTCGTCAGACAGTTCAAAGTCCTTTGCGCGAGATGTCTTAAGCTGTCTTGTGAAATAAGAGTCGCCTATGACTTCTTTCTCTATGTCGATATGATATTTACGACAGTTTAATGCAGTGATAAGATTCTTCACATTCAAGGAGAACTCTGCGTATTTCTTCACGAGTCTTTCTTTTTGAGAGAGCATGAAGTTCCAGTATCTCTCGCTGAGTTCCACTTCTGGAAGTCTTTTGCTGGCATCTCTGTCTTCCTTCTGCAGGTCGAGGAGATAGTCCTTAATATAAGAAGGAACGAACATAGGATCTTGAATCTCGTCCTCCAGTTGAGATGCTGTGAACACCGTCTGGAGACTTGGATCCGGTTCTTGCTTCTGCAAAAGACGAAGAATCTGTGCATTATCGTTAGGGTAGAAGAAAAGATTGATGATGTCGATCTCGTTCTTCGTAAGATAGTCGTTGAGATATGTGCGTAACTCCTGAACAGAGAGACTCAATTTCTTGTCGTCTGGAGTTATCTCTGGCAGTCCTGCTATCAGGCAATAATAATTTCCTCCTGCTATGTTCATCTTGTTAACGTAATAGTGAAACAAAAATTAGAAAAAAAAGATATACCTGAACCTCAGATATATCTAATTTTAATTAATTATGAAAACAACAATTTCTTTGAATAATCTTTAAGGTATGAGTTGAAGAACTCTTCAAATACCTTTTCTGAGAAGGTCACTTTGTAACTGCCGTCTTTAGGCTGAATTACAAACCCTTCTTTCTGATTGCTATTCGTTACAATAGTCAAGTTGTTATCCAATAGATTTTTATGTTTCGCGAGAAGATATTTTTCAAATTCTTCTTTCTCTTTTTCGTTTGTTATTACGTTAAGATCGACATTACCTTCAGCGTTCCATTTCTCTATTATCTTAGCCATAAGCTCTCTGACGAAGTCTTCGTCTTTGAAAGCGGCTGTTGTCATATCAACGGCAATGTTATTAGATATTAAGTTTGTGATTTGCTGTTTCAAAGCTGCGACGACTTGTTTAGCGCTCATTCCGAGTTCTGTCTCAGTCTTCTGACGTAAGGCAACTGACTCGCTCTGAGCTTTCTCAATGATGGCGTTAGCTTTGTTCTCAGCTTCTTTGACTATGTTGTCGGCTTCGTTTTTAGCTTTGTTAAGAATGTCCTGTGCATCTTGTTGAGCTTTTTCTATACCTTCTTCATAGATCTTTTTAGTGAGAAGTTCTAATTTGTTGTCGTTGTTTTCCATAGTTTTAGCTTTTTAATTTATTAAGCATCGATATTTGCGTATGTTGCGTTTTGTTCAATGAATTCGCGACGTGGACCGACTTCGTCACCCATTAACATTGAGAATACGTAGTCAGCTTCAGCGCCGTTTTCTATTGTTATCTGACGTAAGGTTCTGTGTGCTGGATCCATTGTTGTGCTCCACAACTGTTCTGGGTTCATTTCACCAAGACCTTTGTAACGTTGGATATGCAATCCTTTGTCTGTTCCGTCAGCTGATAACTCTCTTGTTATCTGAGCGCGTTCTTCTTCAGTCCAGCAATAGCGTTCTGTCTTGCCTTTTTTAATAAGATATAAAGGTGGTGTTGCGATATATACATAACCTTTATTAATAAGTTCAGGCATATAACGGAAGAAGAAAGTGAGAATCAATGTTGAGATGTGGCTACCGTCCACGTCGGCATCGGTCATGATGACGATCTTATGATATCTCAGTTTTTCTATGTTCAATGCTTTGCTGTCTTCTTCTGTTCCTATAGTAACACCCAAAGCTGTGTAAATGTTCTTGATTTCTTCGCTCTCGAAAATTCTGTGAGGCATTGCTTTCTCAACGTTGAGAATCTTACCTCTAAGAGGAAGGATGGCTTGGAATGAACGGTCGCGACCTTGTTTTGCTGAACCGCCCGCTGAGTCACCCTCAACGATGTAAAGCTCTGTCTTTTCTGGATTTTTGTCTGAACAGTCGGCCAATTTGCCTGGAAGTCCTGATCCTGACAATGCGCCCTTGCGTTGGACGAGCTCTCTTGCCTTGCGAGCAGCGTGACGTGCTGTAGCAGCGAGAACGACTTTGTCGACGATCATCTTGGCTTCTTTTGGATGCTCTTCCAAATAGTTGTTGAGACGGTCGCTGACGATCTTGTCAACGATACCCATGACTTCACTGTTGCCGAGTTTGGTCTTTGTCTGTCCTTCGAACTGTGGTTCTGGAACCTTGACAGAGATGATAGCCGTCAAGCCTTCACGGAAGTCGTCGCCGTTGATTTCGAATTTCAACTTAGCGAACATGCCTTGTTTTTCAGCATAAGCCTTCAATGTACGTGTCAAGCCACGACGGAAACCCGAGAGGTGGCTACCACCTTCGTGTGTGTTGATGTTGTTGACGTATGAGTGAAGGTTTTCAGAGAATGATGTGTTATATTCAAGCGCGATCTCAACAGGAACGTTGTCGCTTTCACCAGCGATGGTGATTGGTTCCGGTGTAAGTTTCTCGCGGTTTTTGTCTAAATAATCGATAAAGTCGGCAAGACCGTTTTCTGAGTGGAATGTCTCGCTCTTTGGAGCTATGTTCATCTCCTCGTTGACTTCTCGTTCGTCGCTCAGTGTGATGGCGATGCCTCTGTTGAGATATGTCAACTCGCGCATACGTTTTGCCAATGTGTCGTAATCGTAGATATTGGTGAGGAAGATAGAATCGTCTGGAGTGAAAGTGATGATAGTTCCAGTGTCCGATGCTTCTCCGACTACTTCAACAGAAGTGATAGGTTTTCCGTATTCATATTCTTGTTTGAATATCTTGCCTTCACGATGGATTTCTGCTGTGAGGTGTTTTGAAAGTGCGTTGACGCAGCTGACACCGACACCGTGGAGACCACCAGATACCTTGTAAGAACCTTTGTCGAACTTACCGCCAGCGTGCAACACTGTGAGAACAACTTCCAATGCTGAGCGTTGTTCTTTCTCGTGCCAGCCTGTTGGGATACCACGACCATTGTCGGCTACTCTTATAGAATTGTCTTTTAATATCTTGATATCAATAGTGTTGCAATAGCCAGCCATCGCTTCGTCGATGGAGTTGTCAACAACCTCATAAACCAAATGGTGCAAACCTCTTACGTTAACGTCGCCGATGTACATGGCTGGACGCTTACGAACAGCTTCAAGTCCTTCTAAAACCTGAATGTTACTTGCATTATAGTTGCTTTCTGCAACTTTTTTTACTTCTTCTGTCATTTCTCTTATATGTAAAAGATGTTTTTATTTCCCTGAAAATTTATAATATCTATGCGCAAAGGTAATAAAAAAAATCGTGTATTTCTAACAAATACACGATAAAAATATTGAAAAAAATATCTTTTCTCTTAATGCGCTTTAATGCGCTATTTCAAGTGTGATTTTGTCTATAAGAATTTATATTTGAATCCTATAAAGGCTTGGAAACCATAGGATGGATAATCGTAGTAAATCTGATATTTGTTGTGGATAAGATTCTTCATTTCTGTATAGAATGAAATATCATCATTGAGCTTGTAGTCGCAGCCTAATTGTACGTCTATAATCGGTTTTAATTTCTGTATGCCGTCGGCATTGTCTTCAGTCAAAGCGTAACGTCCTGTTTCAACGTATGAGGCTATGTTGAATGCCCAATGTTCATTCATATTATATAAACCCTTTAAGTTGAATTCGAATTTTGGTTCGTACCAAGCGTGTTCTCTTGTGACTGGCGTGTCGCTGTAATTGTATGCTTTGGCGAGGTTGTAGTTGTTGTATGCGAAATCAGCGATGACTTTGATGTTGTCAGTTATTCTTGCATGTAAGTCAACGTTGAAATTGAATACATAACAGTCGTTTAGAATGATATCAAATGCTCCTGCTTGGACGGTTGAGTTTACGTAAAAGACATGATTGTCGATGCCTCTGTAGCGAACTCCGATATTGCCACTGAACATGTTGAGCGCTTTGAATTTAAGTCCGCCTTGGAAGTCGAAATGTGTTTTTTCGTAATCGAATTCTCCTATGTTGAGCAGATTGCTGATGATAAATGGGTTTTCTGCTAGAATGTTTTTCAGAGTGTTTATCTTTGTGCTGCCGCCTATGCCTGCGTAGAACTCTATGCTTTTCTGGAATAGATAAAGGCTTCCTTTGATGTCAGGGTAGATGCCTCCCATACTGATGGAGTTGGTCTTTACATCGAAGAGAAAACCTAAACGAAGGTTGTAGAAGTCACCGTTTAAGTCGAGGTGAGGGTTGAATGATACTAAGAACAAGGTTTGCTCGATATTGCTTACCTCGGCCTTGGCGTCGGCTATAAGTGTCTGAGTGCCGTTGCCGTATCTGAACCATGAGTTTGAGTGTTCTAAATGTGCCTTGAGACTCAAGAGGTTTTCGTGCATTCCATGTTGTATACCTGAGTAATTATAGCCTAATGAGAACTCGTCGTATAATGATTTGTAACTTGACTTGTTATTGTTTGCTGTTACGTTTGCATTCAAGGAGTGTATGTATCTTGGATCGGTCTCGTTTCTCAAGTAATACATATCGTAGTGGTAGTCGACATGTGAATGTAGCTGGAATTGAGAGAAGCGGTTCGTCATTGATACGCCAAAGGCGTTGTTCATATATTTTGAGTTGACGTAGTTTTTCATGTCGAGCCATGTGGAGTTGTGGTCAACGCCGACGCTTAAGCTTGTTCTCTTTGAGATGTTTGAGTAATGACGGAAAAGGAATTCCGGAGATAGCCTTGTTCCTATTCCTGTTTTGATGAAGTTGTTGCAGATGTCAACATCGTTGTTGTAGGTGTAGCTTAATGGACTGATTGGTTCTAAATCAGCTTTGTATTTGTATGTGAAATCTTCTGTGTTGATTTCGTAATTAGGGATGCTGAAATCGCGTTTCGGCATATCTGGAGTTTTGGCGATTCTCTCGGAATTTTGTATCTGTGGAGTGTACTTGCCTTCTACTGTGACTTCTTCATTATGTGACTGAGCATTTAATGATGAACAGATTAAGATAAGAAACGCTGTTATGACAAAATGTATTCTTTTCATGATATCTCTCCCTTATTCGTTTGATGTTTTGTCAATGATGTTTAATTTTTCCTGAGCCATGTTTATGACTTCTTTGTGATCGCTTTCGTCTTCAGGGTAGTTTTCTATGACGCTTTTTAAAGTCTCTTTCGCTTGGAAGACATTGTCTTTCGCAACATAGACGTCGCTTAGGATGATGAATGAGCGTGCAGTCCAGTTGATGTAATTGCTGAATTTGTCTGATGCGAAGAAGACTTTATCTTCGGCCTTGTCATATTGTTTTGTGTTGTATAAGCATATTGCTGACAGATAAGCGCATTCTGCTCCTGTTTCGGTGTTGTCTGTGTTTGAACAGAAATCGAAGTATTTGACGGCTTCGGCGTAGTCTTTCTTGTCGAAATATGATTTGCCTAAGATGTAGTTCGCCTGTTTTTTCTGGTTTGCGTTGACGTCTTGCATTCCGACAAGTTGGTTGGCTTTTTCTATCGCCTTGTCATATTGTCTGTCGAAGTAATAGCTCTTCATGCTTCCTTCTATGGCTTCTGTTATGATATGTTGGTTATCCGTCGTGCTTAAAAGTCTTTCGTAGTATTTCGCTGAACTTGCGTAATTAGACTCGTCGTAATCCATTCTTGCAATAAGAAGAAGGGCATGGTCTGTGTAGTCGTTGTCGCTTTGGTTTATGATGTATTCTATGTGTTTTCTGATACCGTCGGTCTTCTTGCTTAACTCCATAGAATTCATGGCGTAATAGTGAACGTCAAGCAGATATGCTCCGTCAGGATGTTTTTCAATATATTGATTAGCACCTTTGATGACTTGTTGGTATTTCTTGCTTGAATAGAAATCTTCAATGTTTCTGAATGTCAATGAGTCTTGCTTGTCGATGCTTATCTCTGCTAAATTATTCTTAGCGATGTAGTCGAAATAAGCTTGTATCTCGTTGTTTTCTTTGTAGATGTTGCTGATGATGTTCAAAGCTTCTCTTGATTCTTCAGTGTTAGGGTATTGTGCCACGACGGATTTAAGCCTTTCTAAGGCTTTGTCGTTTTCGTCGTTGTTGTAATAAATCATGCCAGTCTTCATTAAGGCCTTGCGAGCATATTGTGAGCGAGGTTTCTCTTTGACGACTTTGTCGAATGATGTTATCGCTGAGCGATAGTCGCTGTTGTTGAGGTGTGTCATCCCGATTTCATAAATTGCTCTGTCGTAATAAACAGATTTTTGATGTCTGCTTACGATGTTGTTTAGACTGTTGATTTTCTCTTTTGTCTTTCCTAAAGCGCTGTAACCCATAGCTTGTTGGAAATATGCGTAGTCGGCGTTTTTATCGCTTATCTTCAATGAGTTGCTGTAAGATGTTATGGCGTTGTTGTACTGACGTTGGATGAAATAGCAGTCGCCAATGCGCATCCAAGAGTCGCCTTGTCTTTCCTTGTCGGAAAGTTTGTCGTTATTGATGAACTCCTTGAATTTTATTGCTGCGTTTTTAAAGTCGCTGTCGTTGAGGTAGATATAGCCTAAATTATAATGTGCCAAGGCGTAGACGTCTAGGTCGTTTGCTCCTTTGGTGTTTATGAATTTAAGATAGGTCTTTGAAGCCTCCTTGAGGTCGTTTAATTGATAATAAGAGTCTGCAAGCCAGTAGATTGCTTCTTTTTGACTCTTTGCTTCTATGCCTTTGTTGTTTGATGCTTTTTCGAAATATTTTATTGCTTCCTTGAATTTACTTTCGTTATAGAGCTGGATGCCGACATTGTATGTCAGGTCTGACTGGATTTTCTTTAATTCAGGACTGAGGTTGTCGTATTGCTCTATGGTTTTGAGTACGTTGCTGTAATCGTTGGAGTTTAAAAGCAAATGGATTACAATATCTTGGAAGTCGCTTATCTGACTTGATTTCGGATTGCTTTTGATATAGTCGTTAAGTATGCTGATTGACTCGTTGAAAGGGTCGATGCCAGGGATGAAGCTGAGGACGGCGTAGTTGTAGAGTGCGTTCTCTTTCAATGTGTCGTTGTAATTCATCTTATAGGCTTTGAGGTATGTGTTCCTTGCGAACTTGTCTTGGCCGGTGTTGTTATAGCATTGTGCCATATAATAAGATGCGTATTGAGCCAACTCGTCGTCTTTGTCTGTCGCCTTGGTGAAGTGTTCGATGGCGCCGGTGAAGTCGTTGTTTTTCATCTTGCAGAATCCGATGTTGAATTCTATTTCTCTTGGCAATTTGCGACGTGAGTTCTGCAGTACGATGTTGTAATATTCAAGACATTTGGCGTAGTCGCCTTGTTGTTGCCACGACTCGGCCATCATAAGCGCGATGTCTGTCTTGCGGTTTTTGTGAGCTTTTTGTAAAATGTCTTCTCCGTTCTCTATCACGCTTGCAAAGTTGCCTTTGTTGAAGTTGATTTGGAGAATGTAGATGTCGGCGATGTCGCTGTAGTTTGTGTTTCTTTTTAATGTGTTGAAATGTTCGAGAGATTCGTCGAGTTTGCCGTTGATATATAGGGTGTGGGCGTAATAATATCTGGCATCATCGGTGTAGTCGTTTGTATATTTGGTTAGTTTTTCGAAGATAGGTATAGCTTTTGCCACTTCTTGTGTTTGATAGTAGCAGTATGCTTGTTTGAAGTTGCATTCGTCTTGTTCTGCTTTGTTTAGGTTTTTGGTGTTTGTGCTATTGTATGCCTTTAAAGCATCGCGATATTTTCTTGTTTTGAATAAATGGTTGGCATACAATAGTTTGGCTCTGTCGGCTATGAGTGCTGTAGGGTTTTCTCTGATGAAGGTGGTGATTTTGTTTTCGCCATCGCTTTCTTCAAGGAATAGGGTGGAGGCGGCTTCATAGTATTTAGCCATGATGACCTTGTCTCTGTTTTGGTCATCGGTGAAAGAAATGTATTGTTCGAAACACTCCAATGCAGATGCGTAATGCTGGTTCTCGAATAGCAATACGCCTTTTTCGAAGGTGTTTTCAGGATCGTATTGGTTTATTTCTTTTTGTGCTGATACGTAGAGTGTTATGAATGATAGTATTATTGCAAAAAGAACTTTTTTCATGTTGTGATATGTTGTTTTAATGTGAAATGACTAGTGATTTTAAATTAACGACAAAGATAAGAAAAAAAGTGTGTAATAGACTAAAAAAACGGAGTCCGAAGACTCCGTTTTTTTTAAAATAAAGCATAAGCGGGATTCTGTTCCTTGTTTCCAAGGTGATTGTCATTTCTCTAGGTCTGTCGTTGCCGAAAGACTCAAGCAACCTACCCTCCCGACTTGGACGAGCAGCCCTCAAGCGTCGGTATATTTGGTCTTGCAGCCCGTAAGGTTTACCCCGAAACTATGTTACCATAACTTCGCGTGAGCTCTTACCTCACGTTTTCACCCTTACTCCGAAGAGCGGTAATTTTCTGTGGCACTTGCTGTTATCTTGAAGATACCTTCCTGTTAAGAAGTACGGTGCTCTGTGCTGTCCCGACTTTCCTCACGCAGGATTTCTCCTGCCTGCGACAATCGCTTTACGGCTGCAAAGATACGAAAAAAACTCTGAACTATGAACTCTTAGCTGAGAACTTTTTTATCCTTGACTCCTGGCTGAAATAACTCTTTCTTTTCCTCTGAAGTCTTTGTGAATCTCAACGTCTGAAAATCCCATTGCCTTGCAGAGTTCTGTCATCTCTTTTCCTAGATATTCGTTGATCTCGAACCAGACTTCGCCATTTTCGTTTAGGTGCGTCTTTGCGAATTCTAGTATCGTTCTGTAAAAAATCAAAGGGTCGTTGTCGCTGACAAATAATGCGGTATGAGGCTCCCAGTTCAAGACGTTGTCGCGCATCTCGGCCTTTTCTAATTCTCTTACGTAAGGCGGGTTACTGACGATGATGTCGAATTTGGTATCTATGTTATTTCTTAAAGATAAAATGTCATCGTGGATGAAGGTGACATCTACATTATTACTAATAGTGTTTCCTTTTGCAACTTCCAATGCTTTCTCTGAAATGTCGATGGCGTAGACTTTGCTGCCTGCAATATGTTTTGCCAAGCTTATTGCAATGCAACCGGAACCAGTGCCTATATCTAAAATTGAAATTTGTCTGTTGTCCGTTGTCTGTTGTCCGTTGACTATTTTTGTAACTAATTCCGAAGTCTCAGGTCGTGGAATCAGTGTGCTTTCATTGACTTTGAACTTGAGGTCGCAGAACTCTGTTTCACCTATTATATATTGTAAAGGCTTGTTTTTTAATAAATCCTTGACTGCGAAGTGGAAGGTGAGCATTTCGGACTCGCTGAGACGAAGTCCTGGCTCTAATGCCATCTTGACTCTGCTGATATTGAAATAATGTTCAAATAAAATGAGTATCATCGCGTTGGCTTCGTCTTTGTCGTAGATTGAACAAAGCTGCTCGCAATAATAGTTTCGGATGTCTTTGACTAAATTAGATGGTACTTTCATGCTTGCAAAAATATTGAAAAAATGTTATTTTTGCACGAATTATTTATGGATGATGACTGTTGTCTGTTGTCCGTTGTCTGTTGACCTAAAAATGTTTGACGATACATATAAAATATTAGTTGGAGAAGGCGATGGTCTGTATAAGGACAAGGGCAGTAAGTTTATTGCCAAAGCCTTTGCTGTGCATTCCGAGGATGAGGTGAAAGCGCGTGTGGCTGAGTTCAAGAAGCAGTATTTCGACGCGCGGCATCATTGCTATGCCTTCATCATGAATCCCGACAAATCATGTTATCGTTCTGCAGATGACGGCGAGCCTTCTGGCACTGCCGGCAAACCAATCCTCAATCAAATTTTATCTAAAGACGTCACCAACGTCTGTGTAGTCGTCGTTCGCTATTTCGGCGGAATAAAACTCGGTGTTCCTGGACTCATCGCTGCGTATAAGGCGGCGGCTAAGGAAGCACTCGAAAATGCGACTATTATAGAAAAGACCATCGATGAAGTATATTCTGTTGAATTCGACTATCCTCTTATGAACGAGGTGATGCGAGTGTTGAAAGATGAGAACCTTGAACAACAGAATCCAAAGTTTGAACTTAACTGTTATCTCGAAATTTCAGTGAGAAAGAAAGACGCTGATAGAGTGGTAGATAAGTTGAAAAGATTGTACGGAGTAAAAGTTGGTTATCTTAGAACTGTTTGATAATCTTGCATTTACGAAAGCGTATTTTAGACCCTTCCTTGCTCGTAATATAAATCAAAGAAAATTAATATTCAATATAAAATCGATTTTTTTATTAACTTTTTTGTCCTCATTTTTGTTGAAAATTTTGGAAGCGAAAGTTGATTTTGTAATCTTTTGATTTTTAAAACATTGTATTTTTTTAACTGATAGAATGAGCGAACATTGTGTCGAAATATGGAATAATTGTCTCAAATTGATACAAGAGAACACTCGTCCTCAGACCTACAAGACTTGGTTCGAACCAATCAAGCCGGTGGCGTATGAAGATGACGAGAACGTCCTTACTATACAGGTTCCGAGTCAGTTTTTTTATGAGTATCTCGAGGCTCAACATATTCCTATTTTAAAATTTGCTATCCAAAAAATACTCGGTCCTACAGGCCGCTTGAAGTATAGTATTGTTATGGATAACTATGGCTCTGACCATCCTTTGGATATCAAGGTGCCAACGACAGACAGAACGAATACTGTCAACCCTGCTGTTCGTGTGCCGATTAACTTCGACGATGAACAGAATAAACAGGTCTTGAATCCATTCGTTTTGCCTGGAATCAATAAGATTAAAGTCGAGTCTCAGCTTAATGAGAATTATTCTTTCGATAACTTCGTTGAAGGCGACTGTAACAGACTGGCTCGCTCTGCTGGTATGGCAGTTGCTGAAAAACCTGGCAAGACTGCCTTCAATCCTTTGTTTGTTTATAGTCCGACAGGATTGGGAAAGACTCACCTTTGCCATGCAATAGGTCTTGAAACAAAGAAACATCATCCGAATCTTATTGTCCTTTATGTTAATGCGGAACAATTCATTCAACAGTTTATGAGTTCCTGCAAAAACAAGACAAGAAATGACTTCGTGCATTTCTATCAGATGATAGACGTGCTTATCATTGATGATATTCAGTTCTTTTCTGGCAAGGCAAAGACGCAGGAGGCGTTCTTCCATATCTTCAACCATTTGCAACAAAATGGAAAACAGCTGATTTTTGCTAGCGATAAGGCTCCTGTCGAAATCAAGGATATGGAACCTCGTTTGCTGTCTCGTTTCAAATGGGGGTTGTCTGCAGACATGCAGGCTCCAGATGTCGAGACTCGTATAAGAATCCTGAAACGTAAGGCTTTTAATGACGGTATAGAACTCCCTGATGACGTGGTCGACTACGTCGCATCAAGAGTGAAGAGCAATGTGAGAGAAATGGAAGGTCTTTTTATTTCTTTGATAGCTCAGTCATCGCTGAATAAGAAAGCCATCACTATGGATCTCGCTCGCCAGCTCATTGAAAGATTCGTTCATAATACAACACAAGAAGTCTCGATAGAATATATCGTAAATGTTGTTTGCAACAACTTGAACATACCAATAGAAGAATTTTATTCTAAATCTAAAAAACGAGAAATGGTGCAGGCGCGCCAGCTTGCAATGCATTTCGCAAAGAAATATACCAAATGTTCTTTGGCAGCTATCGGTCAGCAATGCGGAGGTAAAGATCATGCGACAGTAATCCATGCTCTTAAGACCGTTTCAAACCTTTTGGAAACTGATAAGCAGTTCAGGACATTGGCTACAGAAATTGAGAAAAATATCTGCTGATGAATCGTCAATTTGGAAAACTCTATCTTATTCCTACCTTGCTCGGTGCAACGACAGCTGAGCAGGTAATCCCTCAAGGTACCTTGGAAATAGTTAGAAAGATACGCTTTTTCGTTGTTGAAAATGTTCGTACCGCACGTCGTATGTTGTCTAAAATGAATATGCCTTGTCCTATCGATGAACTTACTTTCGTCGAGTTGGATAAACATGATAAGTCGAATAATCCTGATCTTATGACATATCTCGGCGAAGCCTTGAACGGCAACGATGTCGGACTTATGTCTGAAGCGGGAACACCTTGCGTTGCCGACCCGGGTTCTCTTATCGTGGAACTTGCACACCAAGCAGGTATAAAAGTTGTGCCTCTCACTGGACCTAATGCGATGATTCTCGCATTGATGGCTTCTGGATTCAACGGACAGGCATTCTGCTTCCATGGTTATCTGCCGATAAAGTCTCCTGAAAGAACTAACGCCATAAAAAATCTTGAACGACGTTCCGCTGCAAATAACGAGACGCAGATGTTCATAGAAACGCCATTCCGTAACAATGCGATGGTGGAGGAACTTACAAAGACTCTTCATCCTAATACAATGTTGTGCGTCGCATGCAACATCTCAATGCCTGACGAAGAAATCGTAAGCAAGCCAATCTCCGAATGGAAACGAATCAAAAAAGACTGGAACAAAAGACCAGCTGTCTTCTTAATCTATAAATCTAAATATTAATAATGAATGGACAAAGTCTGTTGACTGTTGTCTGTTGTCCGTTGACTTTTAATATGAATAGGGAAGAATATTTGATCTATTGTCTGCTTTACGCAATCGACGCTGCAAATGTCAAGAAACAGAATCTTGTGCAGATGGCGCTGAAAACGGATTCTGTCAGCTTCGTTAAAATATATAATCTCATCCAACAGCATGACGAGGCGACAAGAAAAAATATAATCGCCTTGATGCAGAATGACTTCGATAAAGAAGACTTGATAGAAGAAATAAAAAACACTTTCCTGATGGAATTTGAGACTTCAATACAAGAAAGTGTTGTCAGAACTCTAAAGTTTTAGAATTAGGGAGTTTTAGAAGTTTACCGTGGTAATGCTCGTTTAAACATTTACGATTTTTACTATTATACCTTTCTGTTTTGCTTTCTTGATCGTATCTAACGTTCCTCTTGAAGATGGCGTTACGAAAGCAAGTACGTAGTCGGCATTTTGAACGATAAGTGTGTTTCTTTGGAGAGGCGCTCCTCTTCCGTAGCGTTCGTAATCGGGAAGAAACTCCATCAATGGAATCTTGTTCAGAGCGGCGAATTTTCTCGCGAGAGTATCTGCTCCTTTGGCTCCGCCCGACACAATCAAATCAATTTTTTTCTTTTCTTGGATCTTTGCGACTTCGGCGCACACAAGTCTATAGTCCTCGAATTCACGAGAACCAACAATAGCTAATCTCATAATATTATATTTTAAAATTTATTTTTTTCTCAAAGAACTGTTTGCAAAAATCTAAACCGCTTCGGCAAAAATTAGGCGTATTGAAAAAAATATTTACTTCTGCTACTTTTTTGCTGAACATTCTTATATCTTTGCGATAACTTATGAGATATGGTTATGGCTAAGAATTATTTTAAATCATACGTTTGGCTTTTGGAAACGCTGCAGAGTCGCGGAGCTTTGACATTAAAAGAAATAAAGGAACTATGGAAACAGAGTTCCGTTAATGAAGAGGGAAAAGAACTTGCGACACGAACATTCTCAAATCACATAAGCGCGATTGCCGATGTCTTCGGAATAGATATTGTTTGCGACAGACGGTACAATACATATTACATTGAGAATTTGGAAGATGTCGGTGGTAATAGTATTCGTGAATGGATGATGGACGCTTTGTGTCTGAACAGTCTGCTCAATGAAAGTGTTTCGCTTCGTGATAGGGTGATCTTTGAGAATGTGCCCTCAGGTCGAAAGTTTCTCGCTACTATAATACAGGCGATACGCGATAATAAAAAACTGGAGATATGTTACAAAAGTTTTAGGCAGGTTGAGACTGTTTCTATGATAGTCGAACCATATTTTCTTAAAGAATTCAAGCGTCGCTGGTATCTGTATGCTTGCAAGAATGGAGATGAAGTTCCGCATATGTTTGCTTTGGATCGTATTGTTAATGTAGAAGTTCTGACTGATACTTTCGCTGTTCCTAAAGAATTGGATGCGGATGATTATTTTGGCGGAATTTATGGCGTACGTGTTTATCCAAACATGAAAAAGGAAAGGGTGATTTTGAAAGTCTCGTCACGACAGTCGCAGTATTTCCGAACATTGCCATTGCATAAAAGTCAGAAGGAAGTCGAGACGCAAAATGACCATAGCATATTCAGTTATTATGTAACTCCTGACTATGACTTACGACAAGACATACTTTCATTCGGAACGGAAGTTGAAGTTTTAGAACCGAAGAACTTAAGAGAAGGGATGAGGGAAATGATAAAGAATTTAAATGAAAAATATAAATAATTATGGATAAGACTTTGGTTGAAAAAATTAATAATTCCGCATTGGAAAACAAATTATATGAATTTTTTAAAGATAATAATGAATTTTGGAGTAGTTATAAGTTTAACTTGAAATATAATTATTGGAGAGGAAAACAATCAAAATGGTCTCTTGCTTTTGACGGTCAGTGTTTAAAATATATTTTTGGAATAGATTCTCCTATGTTTTGCTCAAAATACCATGCTGCTATAAATGGAGGAGGTCATGAAGAAAAGAAAATTACCACGCTTCATTCATCATCATTGTTGTCGCTTCTTGTGTTCTTTTCTGTGAGCGAGGATAATCCTATATTCTTTAACATAGATGGGAAAAAAGTGAAATTCACCAAAAGTGAGTTTGAGGTGAAAAATGAAGTCTGTGAAAATAGTAATAATTATTCTAACGTTGATGTTGTTTTGTATGGGAATGATAGTGTTTTGTATCTTGAATCTAAATTTTCAGAATATCTTACAGAGCAAAGCGAAGAAGTTAAACGAGTGAAATATTATGATGACATTTACGAAAGGCTTTCTGAAGCCTTAACTGCATCAGGAGTTCGTTTGGATGACAATGCCAAAGGAAAAAGAGTGCTTTGCAAGGCGACAAATAAGCCTGTATATTGCGAAGGTTTGAAACAAATGATATCTCATTATCTTGGTGTTGTTACGGAAATACAAAGAGATGATAATTTTAAAGGTAAACAAATATTTTTAGGAGAAATTGTTTTTGATTTTGGAAAATTATTAAATGCAAGTTATAAATTAGATTCATATAAAGAAGCGTATGAACATCTGAAAGAA
This sequence comes from Bacteroidales bacterium, assembly GCA_017549605.1. Taxonomy (GTDB): domain Bacteria; phylum Bacteroidota; class Bacteroidia; order Bacteroidales; family F082; genus Limimorpha. Next base: position 3,400 of record JAFYUH010000092.1, on the reverse strand, counting down.
GGTCTTCAAAACTGCGTAAAAGATGATATTAAAGGCAAAGATGTCAAATTAACGATAATGGATATGATGACGTATCAGTCTGTTTTAGGGTTAGATGATAATAGAGATTTTCTTAAAAATATGTCTGAAAAAATCAAACAATATTATAGGTTTTGACAAATAATATGAAACTTATCATTTACAACTCTCACATAATCTTCGCCTTTTCCGACACTCATGGCAACCATCGTAAAATCTCAGTGCCGGAAGAGGCTGATATATTGATATGTGCAGGTGATGCTGTGGAAGATGACTTGAAAGGCGATGAGTATGACGACTTTATTGAATGGTTCGCCGCGCATCCTGCCAAATGGAAACTCTTCGTGCCTGGAAACCATGAATTGTCTTTTGAAATAAATCAGGCAGATGCGATAAAAAAGAAAATGAAAGATAACGGAATCCATGTCATACAAGACGCAGTCTACGACTGCGACGGGATAATCATAGCTTCTCTAGATGCAAATTCCGTCATCTCTGATGAGGATATTCCTGCCGATTTGGATATTTTAGTCACGCATTGTCCGCCTTATGGCATATTGGACGATGATATGGGAAGTGTGGAGATCCTGAATTTTATGATGAAATCCCAACCATTATACCATTTGTTCGGACATATACACACGACGCAGGGGCAAAGATTTCAATATGGTAAGACCTGTTGCATAAACGTTGCATCTGTGTTTTAATGAAAAGTTAAACATCCTTCATGCTAAAACTTCTTGCGTTTTTCGACATTATCTTTGCAAAAACTGTAAAGAAAAATGAAGATGCAAGATAAAAATAGCTCACGGCCCACGGCTCAAAGCCCAAAGCTTATATTGTCATTCGTTCCGATAATATTTCTGATAATAAGTCTAGTTTTTGTCGTAAAAGTCTTCGACACTTCTGTTATGGAAGGCGCAAGCCAGATTGCATTGCTCGTCTCTTCTGCAGTATGCGTCTTTATCGGAATGCTGTTTTTTAAAGTTCCGTGGCAGTCTTTCGAAGACGGCATAAAAGAAAACATCGCTAATGTCGGTGCCGCCATCGTGATGTTGCTTCTTATAGGCGCGATTGGCGGCACCTGGATGCTGAGCGGCGTGGTGCCGACGATGATTTATTACGGAATGCAAATCGTGAATCCTAAGGTTTTTCTTTTGATATGTTGCATCGTTTCTGCACTGGTATCTATAGTGACGGGCAGTTCCTGGACTACAATCGCGACCATCGGCGTAGCCTTGATAGGGATAGGGCAGAGCTATGCAATATCCACTTCTTGGATCGCCGGCGCAGTCATCTCGGGAGCGTATTTCGGCGATAAAATTTCTCCTCTTTCCGACACAACCGTCATCGCCTCATCGACAGTCGGCGTGCCATTGTTCACGCACATCAGATATATGATGATTACGACAGTGCCGGCTATGACGATAAGTCTGATAGTATTTTTGATTGCTGGTTTTTCTTTTGGAAGTGAGGTGCAACAAGATGTTGGCGACTTTGCATATGCTCTGAAATCAACATTCAACATCAGTCCGTGGCTTATGCTAATCCCGCTAGCAACCTTTGTCATGATACTTTTCAAACTGCCGTCGCTTGTGGTTTTGTTTCTCTCTGCGGTGCTGGCAGCGGTGTTTATCCCAGTCGCGCAACCTCAAATCATACCACACCTTATTAATATAGTTGACAAAATGACATTCGTCGATACTATTAAAGCGATGATGGTAAGTTGTTATGGTAATACTTCCGTGGAAACGTCAAACTCGATGCTTACGGAATTGATCGCGACTCGAGGTATGAGTGGAATGATGAATACTATCTGGCTTATAATATGCGCGATGTGTTTCGGTGGCGTGATGATAGCGAGCGGCATGATAGCAAATATCACAAATTTGATTATGAGATTCATAAAGCGTACTGTCACTCTTGTCGCATCGACTGTCTTTACTGGAATATTCAGCAATGTCTGTATCAGCGACCAATATCTTTCGATAATTCTTACGTGCAATATCTTTAAGGATTATTATGACAAAAACGGATACGAGCCGCGACTTCTGAGCAGAAGTGCCGAGGACTCGGCGACGGTGACGAGCCCTCTCGTTCCGTGGAACACATGCGGCATGACGCACGCCACGGTTTTAAATGTAGCGACAATGTCATATCTGCCGTATTGCATCTTCAATATCCTCAGTCCTGTCATGTCTATAATCATCGCTGCGATAGGATGGAAGATTTCTAGAAGAAATTAATATTAATTAATAAGGTGTAAGCTGATACGTGTGATTCTTGTGATACGAGGAATAATATTTCGTGTCTTTTAGTGTGAATTCGTGGACTGAAAAAAATATTCGTGTTTATTCGTGGATGTATTCCAATATCTGTTCCGCATGAATCTTCGTCTTGATTTCTTTTGGTGTAAAAATCTTCTCTATGAATCCTTCTTCATTGACAAGATATGTGGTTCTTAATATTCCAATGGTGTGACGACCGCAAGCAACTTTTTCACCCCAGCATCCCAACTGTTGGAGTAGGGTGGTGTCGGTATCTGCGATAAGAGGAAATTCCAATCCTTGTGCGTCGGCGAATTTCTTCTGCAGTTCTTTCTTGTCTTTGCTGACGCCGATTATTGAATAACCCGCAGCTTCCAGTTCTGCCTTATGGGCCTGTAAGGAACAAGCTTCTGCTGTGCATCCGCTGGTGTTTGCTTTGGGGTAACTGTAAAGGACAATCTTTTTGCCTCTATAATCGCTGCTTTTTATTTCGTTTCCGTCTTGGTCAATGCCTAAGATTTCTGGTATTCTATCTCCGATATTCATTTTTTTTATTTTAATGTTTACGCAAATTTACGATTTTTATCAAATGTATTTTTATATACACTAAAATAATAAATGTTCCTCTCTCTATATTAATTAATAAGGTGTGCTTTTCCTTAGCGAGTCTTAGCGTCTTTGCGAGCGGAAGTGCCTTTAGCCCTTGATCTTCGTTTGGGCGTTCCGGCAGTTGCCGTCGGGCTTTCCGCTGTATCTTTGCCCGCCATGATTCCGTCCCGATTCCAGTCTCCGGCCTCATTTCCGGTTTCCGTTCCCGAAACTTGTTTCCGTCAGGCGTTCAAAGGATGCCGCTCCAATCCCTAACGCATGCGTGTGTAAAAAGGGGGAGGCGTCACTCCCTTGTCGTCTCGGCTTCCTCATCTCGCAGTTCAAGGCTCATGGTTCAGGGTTCAAAGCTCAAAGTTCAAAGCTCAAAGCTTCCGCCTATATATTAATTTAATAAGGTGTGCTTTTTCTTTACGTTGCTTAGCGCCTCTGCGAGCGAAGGGGCCGTTGTCGTCCGTCCTGTCCCGCGCGGTCCGTGCGGGCCGAGGATGCGGCATTCCCGCCTTTTT
>JAFYUH010000091.1 GCA_017549605.1 Bacteroidales bacterium | reverse complement strand
CCTTGCTTAGTAAAGAACTGATGCAGAGGATGCTTTCTGAAGAACTCGGTTGTCTTCATATAGCCACATTCCTTGCTGAGATCAGCCTCGACCTCATTTGAGTGGTTGTACAGCTTGGTAGTATACTTGAAGTAGTAAAGGAAGAAAAGTTCGGTACATCTTTCTGTTTCAAAGAATTCAATACGGCAGTTAATACCTTTCTTTGGCTTAGATATATGTTTGCCGTGGTATTTCTTCTTCAGATTGACATAGTCGCTTTTATTCTTGCCTTCCTTTTTATTATCAAGGTCAATCATGCAGTAAACATGATTATAGCCTTGATCAATGGCGTTCTTGATTTTCAACTCAAGTTCTGCCATACTCGTATGCTTCGGATATTGAGGGTCAATATTCTGAAGAGTTCTGAATTCGTCTTTCAATGAAGTCAGAAAGAAGTATTCAGTAGGGCCTTCGCCAATGATGATGAATGTTTCTTTCATTTGGTTCATTGTTAGTCGTTAAGAATGAATGGTGATCCCAGGGCTGGTTTTGCTCCGAGTTTTCCGATCTTGTATGCATTGTAAAGAGACTGGTTCTTGTGCAGACCATATTTGTCTGCTCGCTTGCAAGATGATGTAGCAGTCTCGATGTCTTTTTCCACGAAGTAGATGAGGTCCCTCTGCTCGTTGATCATATCTTCGGCCAGTAACGATGTAAGGTGTGAAGCGATGATCATCTGTGATTTGTCCGAGTTGTATAGGAACGCATTCAGATAGAACAGGAAGAGATCGTAATGCAAGTCATTCTCCGGCTCATCAAAGAGGTGGATGTTGTTTCCATGAATCAAGTCGTAAAGGATTCTTGTCTTCTCCAGGAATGCGATAGTACCTCCGGACTGATTGATGGTCTTCAGGTCGAAGCTGCTCTGACCAGCTTTGCTGGTGAAGAGGATGTCTTTTGTTTTCTCTCCGCTCTGGAGCATTACAGAGTCCTCATAGTGGAAATCAACAATGTTGAAGTCCGCTTTCTTGATCATCTGCAGGAAGAACTGCTTCATCTTTGGATCTTCGTCCACCTTACGCATCATGTCGGCAAATGTCTCGTTCGGGTCGTGATATTCGTTGATGCCGTGCATAGACTTAGTGATCCACGCAAATAGGTCGGAAACAGCCTTCACATCCTCATCAAATGCAACTTTGGCATATGTTGAGAGTACAGTGTGGTTGTTCAGTGTATTGCTGACAAATGTATTCTCTGCCTTCTTTTTAATTTCGGCGCTGGTTCCGAAGGTGATGTTTGCAGCTGATGATTCAGACACAAATTCACGGCTATAGAAAAGAGCCTTATATCCTTTTGGATAGAAGTTCAAAGTCTCGCTGAGGATGTAGTCCTCGTTATATGAAATCTCATAGTCATATCGGATTGAATCGACATAGAAAGAGAGTCCCATTCTTGTAGGCTCACCTTTAGCCAGTGCGAAAGGATGGTAGCAGACAATCTTTTTGCTCCTGGTTGATTTAGGAGTTATCAGGAGTCTGAACGCAGTCTGGAGAGCATAAAGCATGTTGGATTTTCCTGATGCATTAGCTCCGTAAAGAATGGCGATCTTATTAAGTCTGACCTTGTCGTCAACCATTACCGAAGCAAAAGAATCTGAGTTGTTCTTTGCCTCGAAGTTCAATGTCTGTCTTTCCTTGATAGAGTAGAAGTTTTCCACCCAAAATTCTCTAATCATACCCGATATTTGATTAAAATTAGCCTTATTTCGTAAGTTTTGTACAAAAATAGATAAAATTTCCATAAAACAACTAAAATTGGTTAAAACAAAATGCGTGCATTTACAAAAAATCCCTAACCCGAAAACTCCTGATTGCCGGCAGCTTGATGAGCCAATCCCCGATATCCAGCCCCTCGTCTTTATCTTTTTGCGTACTGTGCTTCATCAGCCAGGTGGAAACCTTGGCATTCTTGAGATGTGGGATAGAATCAGCTTGCATGATCCATTTTGTCTCGGCTCCCAAATCCGGAAATAAGATAACCTCACGTCCGGATAGACAGCGAGTCTTGTCACTCTGCAGATTGTTGAGCCCTCCTGTGGCCAACCATATCGCATCAGGAAAGAAGAGGCTGGCGATTATGGCAGTCTTCTCACTCTCTACAATGGCAATAGGGCAGTCTTTCTCTTTGATCAAATGCTCCCCAAAAAGACATTGCTTCAGATTAAAATCACTGAACATCGGCAGTTTATGTACCCACATTATTCTGCTGACAGGATCCTTGATTCGATGACCATTCTCACGATTATATAACATGATCTTTCCGGTACGGAATCGACCATCAGAGTCCTGCTGCCAAAATATAGTCGCACCTGGCCAAAACCGGCAGGTTCCTATTTGATATGACGTGGTGATTTTCTGAACTGCATCTTTGCCCCAGCGCGACTTGATGAAGGAAATGAGATTGTTCTTCTCATAAGCAGTCATAGTGTCTTTTGCCAGCTGTGATGAAACGATAGAAAAATGATTGTCAGAACTAACCTTTTTCACTGCTCTCGGGAAAAAATACTCTTTCTGTGGCCCGCCTCCATTCTCCTCAAAATAATCTCTTGGTTTCTTATGATATCCGCATTTCTCCTCTCGATCACACCTGCCGACATCAGTGGAAACATACTCACCACTTTCCAAGTCCACATACCTGACAAAAGTCCGCTTCTTGCAAGCCGGACAGATATGCTTTCTTACTTTCGGATCGTATGTTTCCAGAGTATATCTGTATTTTAATGGTTTGGTATTCATGGAATTATTGCTTTTTGAATGATGGAAAACTGGAAACTTACAGGGTTTGCACACTTTCCATAGTTTCCACAATCTTATTACTGGAAACTGTGGAACTTTCGGAACCTATGGCATTTCTGTCAAGTTTCCATTTCCACGTTCTTTGAGCTCACCTCTGCGGATGAGTTCTGCTACAATCTTGTTGATAGTTGTGTGGCTGTATCCGGCCTGGTCTGCAATGCTCCTGGCACTCTTGCCTTTGGGGTATTCTCGTTTAATAAGATCATAAAGTTTCTCTCTGTTCATAGGCTCTGCAGACTCCAGATGATCCATCTCGAGGGCAGTCCCTTGAATCACGAACTTCAAGAAATTTTCCTCCTTTACAATCTTACATATCAAAACATTGTCCTTATCAAACTGGTACCTCGCATTTCTACTCTTGACCTGCTTGATATAATGCAGCCCATTCTCCTGCTTACTATCTCCAATAGCAAAGGCAGAATCCACCAGATTCATAATCTGCTTACTTCCGCTCAGATCGTTTTTCGTGATTGGCTTTGTGTTGTTGCGTTTGGGAGTATGTGCCAGGATAAGGAATGAAAACCCATTCTTCTTCTTGATTGCCTTGAGCATTTTAATCAATGGCGCAGCAGCTTTGCTCTTCTCAAGCTCGTCGCCCAGATAGGTGATATTGTCGATTATTCCGACCTTGGCTCCGACAGCATTCATAACAGACTCAATCGCATCGCAGATGAAATGAGTATAATTACCGACCGGAACATCTGCATCTTCGTTTATCTCCACTCTATTGAAGTTATCGTGCCATTGATAAGGATTCTGACCATTGACGGAATATCTGGCGCTGAACTGTGGAGCCTCCATCTCAAAATCAAAATATATCACAGGTTGAGCTTCGGCTGTAAGCTCAAGAGGATCAATCGCTGCACCGCGTGAAATAGAATCCGCAATCTGCACCGCAAGGATACTCTTGCCTGCATTAGTGTCAGCAAACAGAACAGCATTCTCACCCTCAAACCAAAGGTCTCCGGCAAGCTTCCTCCGGATAGGCATACTGTTAGCCTCTGTCATCCATTCAGATCCGCTCATAACCTTGAAATATCTCTCAACAGGGTTCTCAATGGGTACTTCTTCTTGATATTTGTTGTGTTTCATAATCAACCCTCCTGAAATTATTTATAACAATGATCCTGAGTTCTGTACAAACAGCAATTATCGTTTCTCCAAGCCTCAGCATCATAAGTCTGAAAAACAATCATTGACAAGGACGCACATCGCTCCGTAATTTCAATCCCGTCTTTCTTTAGCTCCTCCTTGATGTGAAGATAGACTGCACTATGCTTCTTGAAATCCTTATTCTGCAGTGGCACAATTGCAATAATGTTTTGCTCATCAATGCTTCTTCCAGCAAACCACACCCATGGCTTGGTCTTGAGGAGATTGAAAATCCGTGTCTCATCTGTTGCTATTGGCACTTCCAATGCGATAATAGAATTATATCCTTGCATGTTCTCCTCGATGTGCTCGATGTCTATCCTGCTTTTAACCCTTGCCGGGATTATCGCAGCTGGGACTTGAGCCATGATTTTCTTTACCTTGGCTTGAAAATCTGTCTCACGCTTGATTGATCTCAATTTCGTCATCATCCAAGAATCAGGTTCAACAAATTCCTTAAGACTGATCAATGGAAGCTCAGAATAATTCATCTTATAGTCAGCTGCTTTTTCCACATCGCTGAGATGATGTCTTGTGTCAGGATAAAGTTTGGGGAGAATGCTCAAATAGACGGTCTCAGCGCGGAATCTACCGTCCTCAGGCAACAGATAGTTTTTCATTTCTTTGGTTTTAACGGTTTCTTGGCCCAGAGTTTTTCCTCTTTCATAAGATTCTCCAACTCAACAGTATCCACGAAAGTCAAGCCTCCTTGCTTGATCTTGTTAAGCTCGCCATTCTTGAACATGGAATAAATCTTACTCTGAGACATTCCATAAATTTCGGTAATTCTCTGTACTGGAACCAGATTCTTACCTTTAGACAAGATTTGCTCTGGCATAGCCTCGGCGACTGCACTTTTTACGATAGGAGTAATCAAGTCTGTTAAGAATGACTTGATAGGTTTCAAATTGTCCATGATAGTTCCTAATTTTATTACTAAAACCAGGAGTGGCCACTACCCGCATCAAACCAACGTTTGACACTGCAAATGTATATTGTAAAGTATTGAAAACAATATCCTCACAAATGCAGATTGCAAATGTGAAAGCGCGAAAAAAGGCTCTACGCATTTGCAAGAGCCCATTTAAGTATTTCTATTTTGCAGATGAACTGCAGAAAGTTCTCTATTTGTCTTTCATTAGAACAGGATTCTACACCCAGCAATGCCGGAACTTTTCAAGGTGAGCATATATCCCATAATTGGAAAACATATACGATGGCTTATCGCCTGAAAGATTAAGATCCCTATGGAATCCGTTGCTGCCATTGATCACGAAACATCTGTTCATGACCTTTGCTGAAAGCCCGAACGTCTTTGCGAAAATAGTTGCTTCAACTCGTTCTCCTTTCCAAAGGCTCTTCTTCCTAAAAGGCTTATTGTATAATATCAAGCTTTCCAACTCAGTATCGGAAACTCCAACAAAGAAATCCCTGAACTCTGATGCCATGCCTCTGAATGGTTTCGCAACACTCGGACGCTTATTGCAGTATTCCTCAAAGCATACCATCAAATCTTTATGGATCTGCTCAAGCTCTAACATCAAAATAAAATACTTCCTCGCAATCCAGACATCACGAAACATATCGAATGCCTTTTCAGCGTTCTTGCAGAACATCTCCTCAAATATTCTCAATTGATGTAAAAATACCTTGACGCGTTCCAGATATTCAGCAACCTCAGCCTGCAGCATATTATTCTGCTCGATGTCAAGCCAATGTTCATAAATATATGTCCTTGACCTCATCATCAACGTCCATACGTTAGAAAATTCGGACTCAATGTCATTAACCTGGTTTGCAACCCCAAATTGGCACCTGCTTTCAGCAACTCCTTTACTCCAAAAACCAACAACCCCAGCCATGGCGCTTGCCACGGTCTGGGTTGTCCTTAATGTCTGTCTTAAGATATCCATAGAGAGTACTAATCGAAATAGTTGTACTTGTCAGTAATCTTCTCAATGATATCCAACTTATCAGCCTTGATATATTTCTTGAGCATCACAGGAGTTGTATGGCCGGTAATCTTCATGATATCGTACAGATCCATTCCGCTCAAATACATTAACGTGGCTCCTGTTCTACGAGCTGTGTGAGTGTGAACCAAATCCCACTTCGGATAACGGTTCCTGACAGGGGTGCCGCCCTTGGTCTCCAGAATCTCCACACTTTCAGTCAAGCCGGCCTCTTTGCAGATGTCCTTCAAATAACGATTGATGACCTGATCCTCAAGATGGGGGAGACAGTAATCATATTTCTCAAGAATACCCTTTAACTCCGAACTGACCGGAATACTTACCTGAGCGCCAGTCTTCTTTTGAATAAGACTGATATACATAATCTCCTTGGTACGGATCTCTGCTTTAGTCTGACCTGGATTCTCCGGATCCGGAACATCCTCAATCCATCTTTTAGTATGAGTATAAATCTGCTCCTTAGTAATATAATTATAGTCAGACACTCGCTGAGCAGTCCAAACACCAACCATAAAAATATCTCGTGCCTGATCATGGCCAATGCCATGCTTGCTCAAGTCAGCCTTCATAATCTTATTCAGATCCTCACGAGTCAGATAAATGCTTTCAGTCTCTATCCTGGTACCCTTGAACTTCTTGTCCTTCCAGATAGAATTAGAATGAAGACCCTCGCTTTCCGCAATAGAAAGAATATTCTTCAGTGTCCTGATGCACTTGCCGGTAGTATTGACATTGTATGCTTCCTTAAGAACTATTCCCTTTTTATCTTTTATCTCTGCCTTGAGATAAGAAGTAAAGTCGTGATAGAACTGCATGTCTATGTCACCGAAATTATATTCTTTCTTCTTGTATTTGCAGAATCTTTGAAACTGCACCAGAGCCTGTTTTACTGAACGCACTGTGTTAGGGGAGAAGTTAGTACCCCTCTCAGTCTGCCTTGCTCCGGACTTAATCTCAGTAACATATTTGTCAATAAACTGAACGAGAGTGATCTTTGCCTTTTCTGCCGCCTGACGCTCCGCCTCCTCCTTTTCCTTTCGCTCTCTCTCCATCTCTTCGCGATAGACAATCTCTCGAACCAACTCACGAACTTCGTTAGCATTTAATACCGTTCCGTTCTTAAACATACCATCAATGGTCCTCCTGATCTCAGTCGCAGAATTAAGGATACGCATAATGTCCTCATTCTTCGAATATCTATCAAGAGCCTTCTCGTCATTACGCTTCTCCCAAATGCTAGCATTGATATACAAGCCAGTTGCCTGCCTAATGTGAGTCTTGGACTTCCTGTCCTGAATACTGATAAAAATCTGCGCTAATCCATCTTTATTGATAGCGCCAAGTTGCATAGTAGCTGCCATAATATATGTTTTTAATACCTACTGCAAATGTAACAATAAATATTAAAAACATTGCTACAACCTTGTTACAAATTTAGGAAACTATAGCAAACTATTGGATAATCTTCTTTTTCGTAAGTTGATTATCAGAGAGTTAGCCTATAATGTTCTGTAAACCTTTCTTCAAATGTCGTTCCGGTGACACCACAACAAAACCGCAATAGAAGTACTTCTATTGCGGTTTTTTGTTGTTTTTTGCTCAATTTTGTATCACTATATGTATAACTGTTTTGATACGTCCTGCAATTAAAAATTCTGAATTTGATACCTCCTGCAACTTTGAAAACCCGTCTGTAGCTATCTGAGAGGCCGTTTTTGAAAATTTTATAAATTTTCTTATGCCCTAAAAATCGTGTATAACTATATGTATAACTGTTTGTATAACTCTTGCGATTTTGGGCGAAAAAATCCAGATTTCTAAAAATCTGACGAGAGCCGAAAAGAAATTTTGTATAACTATTTGTATAACTGTTGTGCTTGAAATCGGTTCTGGTGCTATAAACGCAAATCCTGCCCTTATACAAGGACAGGAAGTGCATTTGTATAACCACATCAGATATTGAATCCGAAGGGTTCGCTGCAAAGGTACGAAAATATCTTTGCAATACAAATGCAGACTGACAGCGGTGTATTTCAGTTG
>JAFYUH010000090.1 GCA_017549605.1 Bacteroidales bacterium | reverse complement strand
TTCCAAAACTGGATGAAAGAGAAGGAAGCTAAAGCAGCTGAAGAAGTAAAAGCTACAGCAGAACAAAAAAGAGCTATCCAAAAAGAAAGATTAGAAGCAGAAGCTAAAGTTAATGAAGCACGTATCGCTGAATTAGCAAAGAGAAAAGCAGAAGCTGAAGCAGCTGCAGCAGCAGAAAACGCAGAAGCAACTGAAGAAGCTCCAGCAACAGAAGAAACAACAGAAGTTGAAGCTTAAGTTTCCAGCTAATCTTAAATAAAAGAAAATCCGTCGAAATTCGGCGGATTTTTTTGTTTATCCACGGATTATCCACTCCACGGATCACGAGGATCTCGCGGAGTTATTCTTGTCCACAAAATCACACGAATTTGCACGAAAAAAAATTGGGACGCAGTAAACCACGTCCCAACAATTATGAATTATGAATTATGAATTATGCATTATACATTAATTCCTAAACACCACTCCTTCCCCATCGTAATCAACGACAATAGGTTTTTCCTTATTGACTTTATCCGACAATATCATCTTTGAAAGGTCGTTGATAAGCTCACGTTGCATCATACGTTTCACAGGACGCGCTCCATAACGCACATCGTAGCTCGTCTCCGCAATATGTTTCATCGCCTCTGATGTCATCTCAATGTCGATATCGTTTTTCTTCAACATCTTCTTAAGAGAATGGAACTGCATTGCAACGACGTTGATAATCTGTTCTTTCGACAATGGAGTAAACATGATTATGTCATCAATACGATTCAAGAACTCCGGTTTCATAAACTGACGCAATATTTCCATCACCTTATTACGCATCTCATCAAAGTCAGCGTCAATGTCCGAGTTGGAAATCTCAGTTCTTGGTTCTGAGTTCAGAGTTCTGAGTTCAGAGTTCTTTGTCATCATCTCTTGTATCGCCATTGCTCCGATGTTAGACGTCATAATGATGATAGTGTTTTTAAAGTCAACAAGACGACCTTTATTGTCAGTCAGACGACCGTCATCGAGTATCTGAAGCAAGATATTATAAACATCCTGATGTGCCTTTTCTATCTCATCGAGAAGCACTACAGAATAAGGCTTACGGCGTACCGCTTCAGTCAGCTGTCCGCTCTCATCGTAGCCGACATATCCCGGAGGCGCTCCTATCAATCTAGAAACCGAGTGACGTTCCTGATATTCCGACATATCGATACGCACCATATTATTCTCGTCATCGAAAAGGAATTCCGCCAGAGCCTTGGCAAGTTCGGTCTTACCCACGCCCGTAGTTCCCAAGAAAATGAAAGAACCTATAGGACGGCGAGCATCCTGGAGTCCTGCCCTGCTACGACGTATCGCATCAGACACCGCCACGATGGCCTCATCCTGACCAACAACACGTTTATGCAACTCTCTTTCAAGATTCAAGAGTTTCTCACGTTCGCTCTGCAACATCTTGTTCACAGGAATGCCCGTCCAGCGAGAAACGATTTCCGCGATATCCTCAGCATTAACGACCTCATCGATGAGAGGACTGTCTCCCTGAACCTTCTTCAGTTCCTCCTTGGCATTTTCTATCGCAAGTTCAGCATTAGGAATCTTTCCATAACGCAACTCCGCCACGAGGCCATAGTTACCTTCCCTTTCCGCAATCTCAGCCTCATAACGATAACGCTCTATATTCTTCTTTTCATTCTGAATCTTCTCAACAAAAGAACGCTCTGTCTCCCAACGCGACTTGATCTTAGAACGCTCGTCGCTAAGTTCAGCTATCGCCTTGGAAAGCTCATCGATTTTCTTTGTATCGTTCTCACGTTTAATCGCCTCGCGTTCAATCTCAAGCTGGCGAATCTTACGTTCTATATTCTCAAGTTCCTCCGGTAAGGAATTAATCTGCAGTCTCAGACGAGAAGCTGCTTCGTCGACAAGGTCGATGGCTTTATCTGGAAGGAAACGATTTGAGATATAACGAATTGAAAGGTCGACGGCAGCGATTATTGCCTCATCAAGGATTCTCACCTGATGGTGGTTCTCATATTTTTCTTTAAGACCTCTGAGGATAGAAATGGCCGATTCTTCAGAAGGCTCGTCAACCATAACTATCTGAAAACGACGTTCAAGCGCCTTGTCCTTCTCAAAATATTTCTGATATTCGTTTAATGTCGTCGCTCCTACTGCCTGCAGTTCACCGCGAGCAAGAGCAGGCTTCAGGATATTAGCAGCGTCCATTGCGCCGTTAGATGCGCCTGCGCCAACGAGAGTGTGAATCTCATCTATGAAAAGAATTATCTCACCTTCGCTGTCAACGACTTCCTTCACGACATTCTTCAGACGTTCCTCGAACTCGCCCTGATATTTAGCGCCAGCTATAAGAGCACCCATATCCAATGAATATACTTTCTTAGACTGCAGATTTTCAGGAACATCGCCGCTGACGATTCTTTGAGCAAGACCTTCCGCAATAGCGGTCTTACCAACGCCAGGCTCACCAATTAAGATAGGATTGTTTTTGGTTCTTCTCGACAAGATCTGAAGCACTCTCCTGATTTCCTCATCACGGCCAATGACAGGATCCAGTTTTCCAGAAGCTGCCATCTCATTAAAGTTACGAGCATAACGATTTAATGAATCATAATTTTGTTCTGAATGAGGATTATCGACCTTCTTTCCTTTACGAAGCTGACGAATGACATCTTCCAGATCCTTACGTGTCAAGCCATTATCCTTCATAATCCTAGAAGCAGTTGAATTAGTATCGAAAACACCTAGTAATATATGATCTATTGACACATAGTCGTCACCCATGTTTTTAGCTTCCTGCATGGCATTCTGAAGAGCCTTATTCGCTTCGTTGGAAAGATAAAGACTTCCGCCCTGAACCTTTGGCAATGAAGCTATCGACTTATCCAAAACCTGATTAAAAATCTCCACATTAACGCCCAACTTATTAAACAGATTTGGTATGAGATAATCGTCAGACTTTATCAAAGCCTTGAGAAGATGTACGTTTTCTATTGATTGATTTCCATTAGATTTAGCAATCTCTTCAGCATTTTTTATCGCCTCTTGAGATTTGATTGTAAACTGATTAAAATCCATTTTGTTATTTTTTTGTTGTTTGTTTTTCCACCTATCAAAAGTATTTCCATTCAGATGAAAATGACATTTTGTCACCATCGGTTTAAACAATCAAAAAGAGAAATTTACTCATCCACAAACAAAGATTATTTTTTCAAAATGTGACAATAAATGGTTAAGTTTCACATTATTTATATAGAGTTTTTTTTTATCTTTGCAAACATCAAAAAGCATTTTTAGAAATGAATAAAAATATAAGAAACAACGTTTTTTTCAAGATAGTCATATTGTTATTTTTCATTGTCAGTTCATTCAGTTTAAAAGCACAGATCAATTGTGAAATAAAATTGCCAGAAGGCGTAAGCTTGCCATTATGTTATGGTGAAGAAACAAGTTTGGAAGTCAGCGACAAATCTTACGACTACACATACCAATGGTACAAAAACGGAAATGAAATCGCTGGCGAGACAGACTTTGTTTTAAACATAACAACTACTGAAAACAACGTAACTTATAGTGTGAAAGTCACAAACAATCAAACAGGCGAAGAATGTAACAGCGAAATCACTGTTACGATAATGAACGAGTTTGAGATTGAATTTGAGCAAACACAGCTGACATGCAGCAACAATAACGCAGAAAACGGACAAAATGCCAAAGTCATTGCAAACGCTACAGGGGAAGGTTACGAGTCATTCTCATACGAATGGGAATCAAGCAATGGAGAAAACATCTGGACCAATCCAAGCAATCCACAAGAAGCCATAGGTTTAAAAGCATGGAAAGAATATATAGTCTATGTAACAGGTTATACTGCAAACGGCGACAGTTGCGTACAAAGCGCTACATTCACTCCAAGAGCATATCCAAATCCTATGCTTGAAATCATTTCAAATCCAAAAGACACAGCTTATATTCAAAATCCTTATGTCAAGTTCACTTTCGAAGGTGACGTTGACTCTATAGAATACAACTCATGGTCATGGGCGTTTTATGACAACCCAGACGACTTAGGCGAGATCACAAGCACTTCAATTTTAAGAGAACCTACCAATGTCTATTATCAAGAATCAAAAGCCAGCCAACCATTCAGAGTTGAATTGAATGTAAAATCAGTTGATTACGGTTGCGACACAACATTTTCAAGCAATATCATCGTATTACCTGTAAAGTTAAAGATCCCTAACGTCTTCACCCCTAACGGTGATGGCATCAATGACTTCTTCATCATTGACAACGATCCAACAGGCGGCACTGAAGAAGACAAAGATGAAACCACAAGAGGCTTTGAACACGAATCATATAATCCTTTACGCGATTATTACCTCAGAACAGAACTGACAATCTTCAACAGATGGGGTCGCGTAGTCTACAAGTCATCAGATTACAGAAACGACTGGGATGGCGGCAATTTGCCTGACGGAACTTATTTCTATGTCTTAGAATGTGTTGGTGAAAGAGACAACCACCGCTATCAAGGTTCTGTTGCTATTTGGGGCAGCGGAAGGTGATATTAAGTTAGGAATTAGGAGTTAGGAGTTAGGAATTATTAGAATTTGAACAATATTTATAAAAAAACGTTAAACAACAAACTGGCAAGAATGAAAAGATTGGTTTTATCATTAATAATAATATTGGGGTTGATATCATGTGAATCATCAAGCACTAAGATAAGCACTGATTTAGTCAACAATCCAAGTTCTGCAGAAGGCAACAAGAAAAGCAGCGTGCCTGCCATCAAATTCGAAAAGACAGAACACGACTTCGGCAAGATCTTACAAGGAGAACAGGTAAGCTATACATTCAAGTTCAAAAATGTCGGCAATGCACCATTGATCATCTCAAGCATTGAAAAGACTTGCGGCTGCACAACACCTGAATTTACAAAGACACCTGTAAAGCCCGGAGAATCAGGTAAAATCACTATCACTTACGACAGTAAAGGACATAAAGGCTTCCAAAACAAACGACTTATCGTAAAGGCCAACACCAATCCTTCTGAAACAATCTTAAGAATAAAAGCACAAGTTGAAAATATTAACACATTTTAAATAAATAATTATGAACGCTTTAAACATTACATTGCTTCAAGCAGCACAACAACAATCTTCATGGTCAGGAATCTTTATGATTATCTTAATCTTCGTTGTTTTCTGGTTATTCTTCATCCGTCCACAAAACAAGAGAGCTAAGGAACAACAAAAATTCCGCGAAAACCTTCAAAAAGGTGACAAAGTCGTTACAATCGGCGGTATCCACGGTAGAGTTGAAGAAGTTAGAGAACACACTGTTCTTGTTAGCGTTGACCACAACACAAAAATCGAATTCGAAAAATCAGCTATCGTTCCTAATGCAAGCCAAGTAGGTGGCGCAGCATAAATCTGTCTTTACAATGGTAAGAAAGAATAACGATTCACAAGCTTTCAAACAGTTCAGCAGCATGATGATATTTGTCGTCATCGCTGCCTTGTTTTGGTTATTGATCAAGTTATCAAGTAATTATACTGTAACAGAACCTCTTACCATTAATATCAAAGACACACCTGCCGACCTTGTTCTTACAAACGGTACACAAAAAATTAAAGTCACTTTATCGACAAGCGGTTTTGAATTACTTAATTATTATTTCAAGCCTAGCTCAAAACGTAAAGTTGACATCTCATTAGAGGAGGTGCCTTTGCATAAAGACAGCGAAAGCACCTACTCTTTTAGCAGCAGCTACGCTAAAGAAAAGATAGCCAACTTCCTCACATTGGAACCTAGTGAGATCTCATTCGATGAAAACAGAATCATACTTAACATGGAACAACTCGATTCCATCAGAGTGAAAGTCATCCCTAATGCAGACCTCTCATACGAGAAACAATACAACAGAATCGGCAAGATACAGCTGACACCTGATTCCGTAACTATTTATGGACCAAAGAATGAGATTGCAGAGATAGACAATATCTATACTGAAAATTTCACATTCAGAAACATAAACCAAAATATAGACATCAACATACCGCTCAAACTTGAGGGCATGTTAAACGCAGATCATAAAGACATCAATGTCAAGATCTTCGTAGAGAAATACACCGAAGCAGTCGCTAACGTGCCAATCATCAACAATTCAAAAGAGAACCTAAGACTTTTCCCAGACAAGGTGAAAATCAAATATATAGTATCATTGACAGATTATAACATCATCAAAGAGAACTCTTTCAAAGTCAATATCGATACTGCAGACATCAATCCAGAAAACAATTATCTTCCTATATATCTCACTGATTATCCTAATAACACAAGAATACTCAGCATAGAGCCTAAAGAAGTTGAATATATCATTATTGAAAAAAATGAAAATTAAACGCATCGGGATAAGCGGCAACATCGGCAGCGGCAAAAGCTACGTCTGCAAGATATTCAACCAATTAGGCATCAGCACCTTTCATTCCGACGAAGAGACAAAGAAGCTATATTTTCTTCCAGATGTTAAAAAGGAAATCATCGGACGTTTCGGTGAAGAGGTTTATTTCGCTGACGGAAGTCTAAACAAGAAGCTTCTCTCCTATCATCTCTTTCAAAATCCAGAAGCGCTTAAGTTTATCGAAGCATTATTATATCCAAAGCTGAATCAAGTCTTCGACGAATGGTGCGAACAACAACCATCTGAGTACGTCTTATTCGAATCAGCGATTCTGTTTGAAAAGAACTTCGACAAGCAATTCGATAAGGTTATATTTGTATCAGCACCTGAAAACATAAGATTGCAACGTGCCATGGAACGCGACAAATGCGATGAAGAAAACGTACGCTCCAGAATGCGACTCCAATGGGACGAAGAGACAAAAAAATCGAAATCAGATTACATTATTAATAATGACGGCGCTGAAGACATCATGCCACAGATCGTTAAAATAAATTCAGAAATTCAAAATCTCAAAATTTCAGAATAACTTACAATTAGATAGACGCTTCAATGTTTGTTTATTTTTATGGTTACATAGAAACGTCTTTACTTTGTTTCAAAGACGCCACAGGAGTGACGTCTCTACATTCATTCCTAACTCAACAGACGCTTCAATGTGTGTTTATTTTCATAGGAATCATTGAAACGTCTTTACTTTGTTTCAAAGACGCCACAGGAGTGACGTCTCTACATTCATTCCTAACTCCTAATTCCTAACTCCTAATTAATTTAATACCCGTACTTCTCTTTCCACTTGTTTCTCAAAGAGTTCTGCATCTCACGTTCGCGAGGATTATTTTGAGGCTGATATAATTTCGTTCCGGAAATCTCTTGCGGGAGGAATTCCTGTTCCACGAAGTTGCCTTCATAGTCGTGAGCGTATTTATATCCGTCTTTGTAGCCGAGGTCTTTCATCAGTTTTGTAGGAGCGTTGCGCAAATGCATAGGAACGCTGAGGTTACCGGTCTTACGCACGAGATCCTGAGCCATATTGATTGCCATATAAGAAGCGTTGCTCTTTGGCGATGAAGCGAGATATATCGCTGTCTGTGAGAGAATTATCCTGCTCTCTGGGAAACCTATCTTATTAACAGCATCGAAACAAGTGTTAGCGAGCAGCAATGCGTTCGGATTAGCGTTGCCTATATCTTCAGAAGCAAGTATGAGCATGCGGCGTGCGATGAAAAGAGGATCTTCGCCAGCCTCAATCATACGAGCGAGGTAATAAACAGCAGCGTTAGGATCAGAACCGCGCATCGACTTGATAAAAGCAGAGATGATGTCGTAATGCATCTCCCCTTGCCTATCATATTTCAACAAGTTACTTTGAATATATTGCGTAGTGACCTCATTGGTTATCGTCAGCGTTTCATCAGCAGTAGTCTCGCTCATCATACCGACGACCAAATCCATAGCATTCAAAAGCTTACGGGCATCGCCACCACTGATATGCATAAGAGCCTCATTCTCTTGTATGACAATCTTTTTCTTATAATCGTCTTCCAATACCGGAACTGCAATGTCAATCAGTTTTTCCAAATCGCTTTTCTCCAATGATTTCATGACATAAACCTGACATCTTGAAAGCAATGGCGAAATGACCTCGAAACTTGGATTTTCCGTCGTAGCACCTATTAATATTACGAGACCTTTCTCTACAGCATTAAGCAATGAATCCTGCTGCGACTTGCTAAAACGATGGATTTCATCGATAAACAATATCGGAGTATCAGGAGCCATGCGCGCTCTGTCGAACACCTCACGCACTTCCTTGACACCGCTGCTAACAGCATTAAGAACATAAAACTGACGTTTGACTTGCTTTGATATGATTGAAGCGAGCGTTGTCTTACCAACACCAGGAGGTCCCCAGAATATCATAGATGGAATACGTCCGCTCTCTATAGCACGACGCAAAACGGCATTCTCACCCACAAGATGCTCTTGTCCAATATATTGATCCAAGGAAGTCGGACGCAGTCTCTCCGCTAATGGTGTAGTCTGATATTTCATTGCTTAAATTTTTACAAAGGTAAAAAATTATGGCCATTTTAATTATCTTTGTAAAGAAAAAAATATCGACTATGAGAAAATTAAAATCCTTATTATTAGCAATGTTTATCATATTATTAGACATTGACTCTCAAGCTTGTACAAACTTCCTCGTAACAAAAGGTGCATCCGTTGACGGTTCCAACTTCATCACTTACGCCGCCGACTCGCACATACGTTACGGCGAGCTCTACTTCACCCCTGCCGCCGACTGGACTCCAGGCAGCATGCGCACCATCTACGACCGCGGCACCAACGCCATCAGAGGCTACGTCCCA
Source organism: Bacteroidales bacterium (assembly GCA_017549605.1). GTDB lineage: Bacteria > Bacteroidota > Bacteroidia > Bacteroidales > F082 > Limimorpha. The sequence continues at coordinate 1,088 of JAFYUH010000090.1, read as the reverse complement.
CAACCAGCTCACACTTATCAGGTAGTAGGTTATATCAACGAAAACCAAGTCGCTCTCGGCGAGACAACATTCGGCGGTCGCACAGAACTCATCGACCCTAAAGGTCTCATCGACTACGGCAGCCTCATGTTCATGGCACTCGAACGCAGCACATCAGCACGCGAGGCGATAAAAATCATGGCGGACCTCGTGGATGAATACGGCTACGGCAGCGACGGCGAGACATTCTCCATCTCCGACGCCAACGAAGTCTGGTATATGGAAATCATCGGTAAAGGATATAATCCTGTCTATGACAAGAAATCAAACGACACTATAAACGCCGACAAAGGCGCAGTTTGGGTAGCGATCCGCATCCCTGACGGCTATGTCTCTGGTCACGCCAACGCAGCTCGCATCACTACATTCCCTCTCCGTGACGGAAAGAAATCTATCACCGATAAAGAATGGAAGAAGCTTTATAATCAAGATATTGAAGTGATTTACAAACACGATATCATCGAGTTCGCAAAAAGAAAGAACTACTTCAACGGCAAGGATGCCGACTTCGACTTCAGCGCAGCCTTCGCCCCTGTCGACTTCTCAGCAGCTCGCATCTGCGACCTCCGCGTATGGATGATGTTCAACGACGTCTGCGACGATATGGATCAATATTGGGATTACGCAACAGGTCAAAACTTAGACAACCCAAGAATGCCACTTTATGTAAAACCTAACAGAAAGATATCTTTAGACGACATGATGTACTTCATGCGCAACCACTTCCAAAACACAGAGTTGGACAAGTCACAAGGTGCAGGCGCCGACCCATTTGGCTCTCCTTACCGCTGGACTCCGCTCTACTGGGAATACGAAGGACAGGAATATTTCCACGAGAGATGCACCGTCACACAACAGACAGGCTTCTCTTTCATCGCACAGACAAGAAACTGGTTGCCAAACGAAATAGGCGGCATCATATGGTTCGGCGTTGACGACACAAACTCAACGGTTTACACTCCTTTCTACTGCTCAATATCAGAAGTGACAGAAGAATTCAGACAAGGCAACGGCAATATGATAACATATTCCGACAACTCAGCATTCTG
>JAFYUH010000089.1 GCA_017549605.1 Bacteroidales bacterium | reverse complement strand
TTTAGCAGCAGCCTTGTCTATACCTACAGCTTTTGCGAACTTACGACCAGCATCTACATCACGTTCATAGCGTTCTCTATACTGTGGATCGTTCTTATCGGGCATCTTTTCGCCTAAGAGCATCCTTCTGAAACCTTTAACGTTCATATCTATGAGGCTTAATAGTTAGACTTTGTCTTCTGTTCAATATCCTTGTTTATCAATGTTCTCCAATTGACTATCAAAAGGCCATGAGGGTTATTTTCGGTTCTAGGCACTTGCATCAGTTTACCTGTAGTAACTAATTCTCTCATGAGTATGTTACTACGTCGTTCAATTCGCTGTCTACCATAATAGGTAAACTCCATATTAGGCTTATCGAATCTGATACTGTCACAGAAGATACTGAAGACGGCACTTGTACCTAAAATGTTAGAATAGAATCCACGTTCCTTCAAAGTATTGTACTGGGCTAACCCTGATTCATCAATAAAATACATGGCTTTTTCCATTGTATGTTTGATGTACTTGTCATCAGGAGCCAGTGTAAAGAAGTAATGGTGAAACATTTCAACATGACTCTTGGCTTCTACATCAAGTGTCTCTTCCATTGTCGTACGATTGACAAGGATAGGAACATTGCCATCAAGTACATAGACTTTCTTCTGAGCATCTGTAACCATTGTACGGGCTGTCCAGATGCTGGAAACACTTATCAGAATACATCCAATTAGGAATGCAGTACATATAATTCCGACAAGTTTTATCTTATTCTCCAAATTCTTGATTACCATAACTTATGCACTTTGTTTTTTTAATAGCAAATACTCTTTTCTCAGCATCTTAATAATGGTGATATTGGTTTCCTTTACCAATGGATCAAAGTATGTTGCGAATACTCTTGTATAGAAACCCTCATAATTCAACTGAGTAAATACCCACCAGATGATACTTTCTCTTTTAGCTTTATTCTTCAATAGCTTTGCATAGTGAAGCTTGCACGATAAGTATTCTACCAATGGAACAACGTACTCGTCGTTTCCATCGAAGCCTTCATCCAACAGTTCAAAGAAGTGGTCATACGCACCATTCAATAGAATTTCTTTTATTTCTTCATTGATTCTTGTGTTACAGTAATCACAAAAATTCTCATCTTTAAGCCAATGCTCGATCTTCTTTTCAATCTTCATAATTTTTATTTTACAGTTTATATTATCTCATCATAGAGGTCATTGCACCAGTTGCAGACATCTTGGCCTGACTAGCAACACCTTCACCGAAATTTCGGGTTGAGAATGCAGTCTCACCTTCAGGAATCATCCATGCAGCCAGGTCTGGAACAAGGTTCAAGCACTTGAGTGCCACGATAGATGCAGCCATCAAGTAACCTGCTGAGAAGAATGAGTTCTGAAGATATGAAGCCATAGTCTGTTCATTGACAGTGATTGCAGCTAGGTTCTCGACCTGAATGCACAATACGATGTCAAACAGTAGCAGTACATAGAAGCCAACAAAGTATAGCATAGCTCCATAGAAATGTACCGTCAGGTATCTCGTCAACCACTTAGCCCAACTGCTTTCCCATTTAGGCAATAGGCTGAATGCCCATTGGATCGGTCCGAATATCGTCAGCATACCTAGAAGAATCTGTTGGCAGTAAATAGTTGCCCACCATCCGATGCGGAATACAATCAGAGCTATAAGCATGACTATCTTATCTATTCCAACTACGATACCTGATGTCAGTGAAGTGAACCATAACTTACTGGCATCCTTTTCCATATTAGTAACCTCTTCGACTCCAGTCTGTTCCATTGTGGCTTCGATAAGGTTGGGGTCTGATATACCTGAGTGAGCTACATCAGCTTGAGCTTGAAGATTACTATACATTGTATCTCTGACATGGATGAGTTCTTCCAATTCAGTGAACTTATCCGTAATCTGTGCTGCTTCAGCCTGATATAGGTCATGCGTATAAGAGCCTATACAGTTTGGGATGTATGACAAGAAATCCAAGAAGCACCAACTGCTGTTGCTATTGGCCATTCCAGTATCTGCTGGAGGATACCACCAGCATAAAATGAACGAAATAGCCAACGGCTTGAACAGTTTCATGATGTCTAATGGCTCATTCTTGACCATCATCTTATATGTCATTCCTGCTGCAACGATTATCGAAAATAGTGCAGCTAACGCCATACACATCTGTAGAATCCACCAAAATGGACCTTGTGTGCCAGTAAATGTGGCATCACACAGAAACTCATTGGTTTGAAAGATTACATCATCAATTTCTTCTTCCAACAAGTTGATCCCAAAAGTTGAAATAATACCATTATCTGCCATAGTCCATTGAGAATAAGTCTGTTCTCTTAATCATATCTTGCTGCTCCATAATAGGATAGAAGCCCCAGGATTTCAATTGCTCATATAGAAATAATCGTCCCTTTTGAGTCCATTGTGTATGCATTACCACAATGCCATTGTCTAAGATATGGGTCGTACTGTGCACATATCCCTTGTCTTTGTACTTCGCATAAAGGATCCATTGATTGTTGCTCTTGTACTGAATTAAGTGCTGTCTTAACAAACTGTTAAGGCATTGTGCAGAGATGCCATAATCCTGTGCAATCTGATTTATATTCAGTAAGCCAGGGCTTTGCAGAACATAATCAACGTATGCAGATTGTTTCTCCAATTGCTTGATAGTCTCACCTTGTTCTGTACACTTTTGAGCATACTTCTCTTTTTGCTGTCTCTCATGCTTTATGACCGATGCAAGCTTGATCAGGAAATCAGGTTCTTTTACGGCACGCTCAAGAGCATCATTAGTAAAATATGCTCCATGTTTACGAATTGCAGGAAGAACTTCCGAAGTCACCCAATGCTTGAAACGTTTCGCACTCTCAAGTTTCGAAGATAAGATTAAGGAATAGAGACCCGATTCGTTAATGAAAGTGGCTATTTGTTTTCTACCCATTGAATCTATGACCCCGTGTTTTGCGGAGTCATCCACCTCTACATGTTTAGCAACAGCCCATTCGGGTTTCTTATATCCTAATGCAATTGCTACATCTTTAGCACAAAACCAAGGTTCACCTTTCTCGTCGACTTGAGTTCTTACTTCTCCAAATTCGGGATTGCTGAATATTTGTAACTGATTCTCCATTGTTTTTCTTTTTTTGTTACACAACTATTTAATAATCACCTCTTCATTATCGTTACCATTTGAATTTCCTCCGTTTCCACTTCCTCCTTTTTGACTGGATGATTTCCATCGGGACATTGCTGAAGCTGCAATGGCTGCTTTATTGACTCTTACAGGATTCTCTGCTTCTAAAATCTCTGTGGTTTGTGAACGGTTGTGAAGTTGTACTAAGTACTTGATCAATAAATCGTTTTGACTTTCAACTTCTGCATATATCTTCAGGTACTCCTTCTTACGCTGAGCATTAGGCATGTATGCCTCTCTTGTTGCTCTTATTGCACAATTATACATGTCAAAGAGTCCATCCCAACGCTCTCTTTCATTTGGTGTTCCTCCCACAGCAACAATACGGTTGATGTTGATGCCAAAATTCTCCATTGCTGATGTTATCTTGTTACCTTCTACTTGCCAGGCAAGGTCTATCTGTCTGTCTGCAACATTCAATGCCTCAATTTTGGCTCGTTGGGTCAAGGAAGAATCTATTTTTTCTGCTTCATCTTTTTGATTATATAATCCTATACCTGCTGTGGTACGATAACCAAGTTTATTTTTCACAGCTGCATTCTTCCTATACTTGTTATGTAATGCCCAATAATAGGCATCAGGCGTTAAAGCTCCAGTGCCCACCTCCATGACTGTGAACTGATTCTGTTTTGGAGAGTCATGGTTATATGTCACAGAGACCTGAGCATGAACTTTGGTCAAACTGACTACTAATGTTATTGCCAACAAAAACCTTTTCATATCAATAGTTATTATAGTTATACCCGGCATCTTTCCATCTGCCAAAGGCATCGTTAATTATCTGCTGTTTGCTTTTCTTCCTATATACTTTTTCTTTCCAGTATCCTATGCGTAACTGGATATATCTCCATGTCTCGTAATATCCTCTGTTCAAAAGCTTTTCAATGTTGTCCATTGAATTGTTTATTGCATCCAGCACTAACATTAAATCTGCTGTTGAACATGCAGCAGCACCTGTCGCATAAAGCACTAAATCGCTTAATGACCTAAATAAATGTTCTCCCTCTTCTGCCACGTTCTCTATCATCCTCGCATTGATTGAGATTATCAGCGTGTCTGCCAATTCGATATGTTTTCGTTTGACCACTTTCTCATTGAAGTCTGTCAAGAGATTTTTGTAGTCCACAATCCTTTGGCTAACCTCGCTATATGTACTTCGTGCATTCAGTGCGGTTCTAAGAGATTGATACATTACATCAATGACATCGAATGCTCTTGTATATTTGTCCAAATCCACATTAAGATTTTTGTAGCCACCGACTTCATCAGAAGTATACTCATGAAGAAGTTTGTTGCTATGTTCCAATGTTGAACGAGCCAACAATAAGCTTCTTTGCTTCTTATGGTCATTGATGTATGCTTCTACGGAAAGCACATCAAACGTCCATTGAGCTTTGGCGACACCAGGCATCAGACAAATGAACATGATTATAATGATACATCTCTGTTTCATGGCTTATTCCGTAGTTTAGCGTTATCAATCCATCTGTCATGACACTCTTCAATGAGCGTTTTTCTTCTTCCTAAATCATATTCCAAAGGAGGAAGAATATCCTTAAGCACATCTACAATGTCTCTTTTGTAATGCATCATCTTTTCAAGCGAAACCAAGTCCGCATAGATTTTAGTTATTCTAGAGTCAACCTCACGTGCAATCTCAAGTCTGTCACTGGACCAAAGAAGATGAATTACATCGTTGTTCGGCTCCTCCTCGATAGGTTCACTATATGAGTATTCTGTTGTTATCTTACAGTTTGGATATTGCCTTGCTATCTCAGAGATTTTGTCGTTGACAATTTTCTTTTTCTCAGCTTCAGACATATCGTGATTGAGAGTTATAACCTCTGCTACATGTGTCTGCGAGTACTCGGAAGTAAGTTCCCAGTTAATTTGTAGTATGGCTCTATGAATCTTTATGCCCAAAAAGTATTTGGGTTTTCTCGCAATCTTCAAGGTTGCACTAAAGGTTATAATGCCATTTATGTTAGGCATCGTAGCTTTACGAATGAATGTATATCCACTCCAATTACCGTTATCTTGCCATGTAAGATTATATGCGATTTTACAATCTTGCATAATGGCCGGTATTCTATAATAATCATCAGTTGCTACATCATTATCCTGACCAGCTTCGTTCATTGCTTCATTGATTTCAGATTGTTTTTGTTGCCAAGTCGTAAGTTCTGAACGTAGTTCATCAATCGTATCCTTATTCTGATTATAGCGTTGTCTAAGTGCAACTGCATCCTCTATGCTTGCTTCAGATATTAACTTCAGCAGTTCTTTATTCTCTGTTTCAAGCTGATTGATCTGCGTTTGAAGAAGTGATACTTTGTTGTCCGCTTCTGTTTTCATTTGATGAAGTTCAGAAAGGTCAACATCATTCTCTGAGATGGTAGTTGTCATAGCACAGCTTTTGCTATGAGCGTTCAAAGAACTTCCACATTGGCGACACTTATATTGTGTTGAACCTTGACCAAGCAATGCTCCATCGGAACAGGTAACGCTTATCGTTACGGTCTCACAACCTTGTAGTTTCATCTCATCTGAAGCCTGATAGTAGTTCTTGCTGTCAGATTCCAGATAATATACATATCCTTCTTCGTTTTCATTATACTCGGATAGTTTGGCATTCATCTGAGCCTTGAATGTATTCAGATCCATGGTATATGAATCGAAGTAGTCTTCATAAACCACTTCTACGTTATTCCAACTTCTATATACATGGATTTCATACGCATAGGCTTTCTTTACTAACTTACTGCCTTTGTTAATCAGATACCCTGACATGTAATAGTTGATGGTATAGTTATAGCCGTCATTCTTAGAATTAAGATTGTTAACCTTGCTTCTTGACCATCCTGCATAACTTTCAGAATTGGATAACACTTGTTCTCTTTGTTGAGCATTCGGATAGAAACTGGCATCTGATGTGTTAAAACGCACCCATTGACTGCCATTTAATATGCTGTTATCATCAGTAGGAGGATAGTAATCACATAGGGTCTCTGTTCCTTGGTCTCGACGGGCGATATACCAACGCTGGGTGTAATAGTTACCTTTAGTCTGTTCAAGATAATCAGTTATCCATGATGTAAGATTATAATCACTCAGCTGAAAAAGCCCTGCAACATTGTCCTTTCCTCCAACCAATGCGAGCAAGGTATTACCTGTGTTATGTTCCAGTTGCTCAAATAATACACTATAGTTGTCGTATATATCCTTTACTTTGGATACATTCCCATTGATAAGTTCATGGAAGTTGCTTTGCTGTAATAATGCATCGCCAAGATTTGTTATGCCAGCAGAAGCAAGGTTGGCACCTACACGATATAGGTGATCTATATCTGCTTTTAAGTTTTCTGAGTTGAAATTGTTGGGTACTTTACTCAAATCGTTAAAGAAACGCTCCCAGTCTATATTCCCGATTTCTGACAGTCTGAATATATGGGCAATCTCACTCTTAAACTCAAGGAACATGACATCTTTGAATGAAAGGGTGCTATTTGTTACAACGCTTTCAAACTGCATACAAAGAGTCTTAACCTCGTCACAAATCTTCACTAGATAACTGCCCCAATAGATTGCATTATGTGGTGAACGGAGCATTTGACCGGCAACAATCCATATCTTTGGTATGATCTTGTTTGCTACCATGTGGTAAATGCGTCGGTAATAATAGTTCTCTGTAGCACTGCTCCATATACCAAGGTCGGTCAATGCCTTCCTTTCAAGGAACTTACTTGCAAAAATGCCAGCCGTAGCAACTTCTGCTGCACTATAATGTTTGAGTATAGCTGCTACTTGTTCATTGTAATAACTCTCTGCCACCACCTCTGTTCCAAAGGCAGCAGCCATCGCAGCAACAGTTTTTGTGTCATAGTTGATGCTGTAATATTGGGCATACGTCCTATGAACTGAAACTGTTGCCAGTATGATTATTATGAACAAGTATCGTTTCATTTTTTAATTATTGATATTTAGTACTTTACCATTACTATTTACCTTCTGTGCAAATGGAAGTGATTTCTCTATACCGCTTGCGTTCCAATCTCTGCAATAGGCTTCAATGGCTTTTTGATGACTACACTTAAGTTCAGCCTTGTACAGTTTTAATGCTTCCTTTTCTGCACGTTCTGTTGTATAGGTCATGTAACATTCTTTAGGCTCTTCAACTCCATAGACACCACTTGTTGAACCACGTCTGATAAATACTTCTCGAAAGAAGCTTCTACCTTCCTTATTCTCAAGTCTGTTGATTGTGAAGATCTTCTTGCAGTCTACATCTGTCAAACCAAGGATTGCCTTAATCTCATCAAATCGTTCACGGAACTTGCTTTGGTCTAGTAGCATCACAACATCTGAGTTGTTGATGATTGCTTCTTTCACAATAGGGCTACCGATAATATCCTGGATTTCCTGAGTGACAACTCCAACGCTTGCCCAGAACTTTCTTGCTGTCTTATACAGATACTTGATGTATTCGGCCATGAGAGGGGAGGCGATGGCTTTCCATGCCTCTTCAATGACCAAACATTTTCTGTTCTTTTTCAGACGCATCTTTTGAAGGAATACATCCATAATGATGAGCGTGACAATCGGGAATAACTGCTTGTTTTCCTTGATTGCATCCACTTCAAACACGATGAATGTCTCATCAAACAACGTAGAATCCACATTCTCATTAAGGATCTTTTCATACTTACCTCCCTTATAGAAGTTCTGAAGCATATATGCAAAGTTGTCACAGTCAATGGTCGTAATGTTGTTCTCTACACAAATCTGGTCGAGTCGTTCGCACGCAAAATCATAGAATGTGTCATAAGACAGAGATTCTATGTTCAATGCCAATCGTCTCTTCTCCAATGTCGATATCATATCGGTAATCTTATCATGGATTTGCATCAAGTCTGTACCTCGTCTTTTCTCCATTGTTGTAAGATTCTTCTTGATAGAATCCTTTTGTGAAGAGGTATAGGGTTGTGCTCCATTGAAGTAGAAATCATAGTATTCTGTAATCAGCTGTTCGACTACACGGAACTCCAGTTCTGGTATTTGACTGTCTGAGCCTTTCCATATAAGCAGTATCAAGTTCTTCAAAAAGTCTATCTTCTCGATGTTTAACTCCTGCTTACTTATATTGAAAGGGTTCATCGTAATAGGTTTCTTATCAGTATATGCTATATACTTACCGCCCACATACTCACAAAGACCTTCGTAAGAGTTACCAGTATCTACCATAACAATGTCTGTGTTCTGCTCCCAGAGCTGTCTTACAACACTATTCATATGGAAAGATTTACCGCTTCCAGATGGTCCCAAACAAAAGAAGTTTGAGTTGTCTGTAAGTTTGTTTGCTCCTTCTTTACCTGTAATATCAATAGCCACAGGAACTCCTTGTCTGTCTGTGTAATAGATTCTTAGCGGAGTGTTTTCACTATGTTGTATATGCTCCTTATACATCAGACATGCCGCTGCATCTCCGAGAGTTAGGAATCTGTCATACTCTTCATTCATTGTATAACAGTTACCTGGGAACGACCCTACGAACAACTCCAATTGATTGTAGGCTTGTTTGGATATATGGATACCCAAACGGCTGAAACTATTTTCCAAGTGGTTGGTACACTTTTGAATATCAGTATCTTCAGGCACAGAGACAATTAAGTTGAAATGAGTGTATGTCAACTGTTTGTTCTCACGAGCTACAACCTCTTGGACTTTCTTAATGTCTTCAACCGCCATTTGATTACTAGGGTTAGGAATACTAGCATGGCGGTTTTTCTTCTTGTCGAGCATCGATAGTTCTCTCTTCTGATTTGGGAGATATACTATCTGATTATAGATGACTGTATCTGCATGAGGTATGCTGTCAATCACTGATAATAGATCAACTGGCATACTCACATTATTTACCTCGATATTGGTATATGGTCGGATAATAGAGGGTAGATTGGTATGATCAACATCGATAAGGCTATAAACCTTTGCTGTTCTACCTCCCATTGAGATAGTCTCGCCATCAACTTTGTAGTTTGACATAGAGATAATCTTATCCTTAAAGTTCATTGCAAAATATCTGTCGACATACTCACTAGCCTCTGTTTTAGACAAGTAACGGACATGAAGTCCGGCATCTCTGAGCTGGTCATGTACTTTTCGTACTTTTACAAGGAATTCTTTCCACTTCTTATTGTCATATGAGAATAGACGACTCCCTTTAGATTCCTGTGTTATTGTCAGATAACAAGTACTTTCGGTGTAGTTACGTCCATTGAAGTACTTGAAGTATGATTCTGATAGAAATTCGTGATTGATTCCGCTTTCGTCGTTGAATTGTTTCCTAACAAAGATGTCCTGTTTATGAATGGCATAGCCCTCACCAAGCGTCTGCATAATAGCTGTCAATGCCTGAGTGAACTCATAGTATGCATCTATGTTTGCCGAATATTTCTGTACTGGATTATTAACCTTAAGGATAGCAGAGTATTCTCCTTTCTTCGTATAGAGTACACCAATGCCATCATTGTCTTCTACAGAATAATAGATATCCTGGAAGATATGCTTGCGTTTACCTCCAGTACCGAATGCATACACAGAAATTGCCATTCCTATGCAGAGAGCTGTGAATATGAGTATGATATATAAAACCATCAGTTAGAAATAAATAGGGGTAGGTCAACTGTTATGTCAACCTACCCACGTTCAACATTAAATTAGCCATGTATTAGCCATGGTTTCTTTCTTAAATCTTCTTTGAATAGGCATATATGTAGATGCCCTTTTTGTTCTGTTTCGTGTGTAGGCCTTTCCTTTGCTTTAATAAGATGAGTCCAATTCCAATTACTAATGCTGTAGCCAGAAATATCAGTCCTAATATAAACCCTACGATACAGTAGCCGATAATGAATCCTGCTATGGCTGCACCAATGGTTCCTGCTGCCCAGTAAATATATCTTCCTTGAATACCCATAAATTCAAGGGGTCTTTGCAACCCCTTGAAAATAGGGTAATCAGGATAGGACTCTTTTCTATCCTTACTCATGAAACCTTAGGTTTAGCCTCCAATGCCGAAGAAAAGAGGAAGAGCCTGAGCCGCAGCAATAAGGAAGATACAAGCACCAACGACCATCATGATCTTCTTCTTGACATCCTGTTCCTCGTTGTTCATGGCGATGTAAACCGAAATTGCACCCACTACGGCTACAACACCGGCAATTGCATAACACAACTTGACAACGATAGGAACATACTTAGCGATCTCCTCGGCTACAGTGGTCAGTGCTCCTGTACCTGCCGAATAGTCTCCAGCTGTAGTTTGAGCATAGACTGAGCCTACACCACACAACAACATAATGGCCAATGCCTTCAAGTTCTTAGAGGCTGCCATCTTCTTGAAAAAGCTTTTTACTTTCTGATACATAAGATTTTAATTAAAAGTGAAACAATAAGTTTATAACTACCAGATTCTATATCCAAAGAAAGCAGGGAAGACAATTGAAGCACTAATGATAAAGAGTATAGCTCCGACTAACATCATAATGGCTTTCTTTACTCCGTCTTCACCAATATTCATTTTTATTGTTATCTGAAGAGCTGATATGATACCTACCACTGTAGCCAATGCATAGCAGATGTATAAGACATAAAGCATCATTGTGACTACATAGTCGTGCATGGAGGCAAGAGCATCAGCACCCCAACTGTAATTCACACCACCACATTTGGCATATACACTCGTTGGTATTATGCCAAGCATCATGATAAGCAAGCATGGTCTTAATATGGTTAACTTCATAATTCATTGATTACCTTTTTCCAATCCAGCTCTGTATCATCATCAATATGACCTCCATTGATTAAGGCCAACTGTAGTTTTTCATCTGTGCACGGATTAGACATGAATGACTCAACGGTATCCATTGCTTCATCTATCTGTGATTTAATTTCAGCAATTGGAGATGGGCTATCAGAGGAAGACTCCTGGTTTTCATCTACAGTTGGAGTATTCTCTTGTTCCAAATATTCAGTAGTGTAATCTTCCTCTCCAATGCTGAAACCAGAATCGCTTTCGGACACTTGCACACCTTCATCAGCATCATCTGTCACCGAAAATACCTCTACATCATTTTTACCATCTTTCTTCTTCCCATAAAGGTCTTGCATAATCATTACTGCAAAGTAGATGACGTATGCCACCGTGAGAGCAATTGCAAATATAAAGTATGAACTCATCTTTTGAAGTATGATATTTAATTATGATTAAAGTTTGATGCAAAGGAAAGGCTTAAATATGATTTATCGAAATAATCTTCTTAAAAACCGCTCTGGAAGGGGCGATTTTGTTTGAAATATTATAAATCATACTTTAATATCATACTTTGAGAAAGAAAAGGGCAATAAAAAAGGACGACCTTTTGAGTCGCCCTAAATCTGATGTTGATGCGTTTTATTTCTTTTTTCCTAATAAATAGTCGTTGAGATCCTTGTATTCCTGGTACCTTACAGACTCATCAAAGACTCTATGGTCATATAAACCTCTGATTGTCTCTACAGTCTTTTGTCCTGCTGTGTCATTATCCAAATAACAATGGATAGATGAGAATTTATCCAGTTCTTCGAGACACTTCTTCAAATTACCTATAGAGTTTAGAATCATATAATCTGTGGATGATTCTATACAGATGAATCTGTTGTCAACTTTTTCCAGTGTCAAATAGGAAAGGAAGTCCATAAATCCTTCAAATATACATATGTGTTCTTGTATTACACCATTGCACATATATACCATGGTTATATCCTTATTTTTGTAGCATCCTTTATAATAGGAATTTCTTATTTCATAACCACCTGAACGATTGGCGAAAGCAATACCAAAATATGCTCTCTGACGTAATTTGTAATGAATCTCATGGCAATACTGTTTTGCCAAGTTGATGTCTACGAGACGAGATTTGACATACGACAACAATGCATAGTTGTTGAGAGGGATGACTTCTACATTCCTAAACATATCCTCGATAGGGGGAGGCTGTATGGTCGATGGCTTGATTCTGATAGAATCCGCACACGGGACCTGATTGCTTAGTATAGATAGTACTTCACTAACGCTGCTTGTATTGAATAGGTACTTCCCAAGTAGGATAATATCACCTCCATCGGCCACGCCAAAATCGTACCATTCATTCTTGTTGTTGTCAACCTTAAATGATGCGGTTCTCTCTGATCTGAATGGAGATTTGAACCAATATTGTCCACACTTTGATTTGGTCGGCTGATACCCTAATTGTTTAAGATATTCTACTATGCTTATTTGCTTTGCTTCAAGTATATTCATATCTATTCGGTTTAGTCCAACTTATATATATACCCAAACTAAACTAAACTGCTTCCTGAGCAGAGAGGTTCCTTATCAAATATGTATCCTTGTTCTTCCTTGATTAGAACGTTTATATTGGACAAGAACTTGCAGAGTTTGACAATAGTATTTCGTCCTCTTGCGTACCCAATGCTCGCATAACCAGTCTTTAAGGAATCCAACAATTCCTGATATCCCATACTTTGTTTGTCTTTGAAAGCACACTCCAAAGCCTCAAGATGCTGTTCATTGCTCATGTCTGCATATGAAGATATTTTCTCCTTAGTCTTTGTAAACTTATAGTTGTTTACCAACTGTGGCAATGCATCTTCATTGATTTCAAAAGCAAAAGGCTGAAATTCTTTATCTCTAATATGCACAGCTCTGACTTCACTGATATTGGGATTCTCTGCATTCTTGGAAACCTGCAATATGGTTTCTGCTTTATTATTAAGCTCTGTACCAATATGTCCTCGTGTATTGTCATCACCTTTATTCTGATGGAGTACAGTGTGAATATGCATTTCGTAATAACTAGACCATCTCATAAGCTCATTGATGATATTCAGAGATTCACCTGGTGAGTTGATGTCATGGATCAAATCTCTGATGCCATCTATTATAACTAACCCGATATTCTCTTCTTCTTGTAAAGCACAACTGATGATTTCTCGTCTTTGCTCAGGTGTGTATTCTCT
>JAFYUH010000088.1 GCA_017549605.1 Bacteroidales bacterium | reverse complement strand
TAAAAAATCTACTTGACGCAAGAACCTTTTGAGTTCTGCCAATAGAACGTCTTTTGATTCTACTTCTCCGGCCAAGTACAATGAATCTTTTTCTTGGCTATAGCCTAATTGTTGCCACACATACAATAGGTAGTAAATATGATCTGATGTTTGCTTACTATTGAACGAATTGATTAATAGTAGCTTACCTTTGTCTAAAGCAAAGACCTCCATTCTGCTTGGATGAAAAAGAACATATAGACTACGATGATTGTTCGTTTTGCTCTGTTGACTGAAATATTCGGTCAGAGGGCTGGTACAAGCAAATATACGTGCGTTGGGGAATTGTTCACAGATCAATTGATGCGCATGTTTGTCCATGCCGAAAAGTAGAGCTATGTTACTTTTCCCGAGAATGTTGCATAAGACTGTCTCATTGTCTATCTTTGGAAAGTTTTGATAAAACAATTCCTCAGTATGCTCATCTTCAAAGATGTCGAATGGAACCGGAGTGAAACGTTGGGTATCGATTAGAATGTTGGTCTGCCCATAGGTGTATTTCAGCTCCTCTCTTGCCTGAATCATCTTTTTGATGTTAGCTGTCATGGAATAAGAGACATTGACTGGATAGCTTGCAAAGAAGAAGTCATCCTCTTTCTGAGAGGAATGGATAGAAAAAGAAAATCCATCCGCACTTAGGCGGATGGATAATGTGTATTGTTCCGATTTGGTAAAATCGATATTTGTCATTTTATTCCCAGTTACCTGCGTTGTTGTTCGGAGATTCGATATCACCAACTCTCAAACCGCAATACTTACCCAACTTGCTTTGCAAGTCCTTCAAGTTCAACAATTGTTGCTTGTCCAAGTCACCAATGTAAGTGTCATACGGAGTTTGAGCTTGGAACAAGTTCAAAGGAGCACCTGACTTAGTAGTATCCTGACGGCTAGCCAATTCGAATTGCTTGCCATTACCGAATGGTACATATCTCAAAGAGTCAGCATTGAAACCCTTCGGGAAGATAGTATCCAATACAGATACCCACATAGTGTCACGCTTGAAGTTCATCAAACCTTCCTTTTCTACTTCTTTCCAGTTACCAGTCTTCTTAGCCTTTTCGATAATCTTCATGGCCTTCTTTTCAGTCATACCCTTTTCCAACTGTTCGTCAGACAAAGCGCCTTCCTTCTTTACGAACGGAAGCTTTGCAGTTTTTACGAAGTCAATCAAAGTGTCAAAACTAGCGGTATACTTACCTTCATGAGTGTTACGGTATTCTACCTGAGCCTTGCGGATGTCAATCAGACGTGCAATAACTTCTTTTTCTCTCGCGTCTCTAGTGTTGTCGAAGTTAATCGGACCCATGATACTACCGTAACATACATACACTAAAGCTGCAGCACAAGCGGCCAAAACGATATTAAGAACTGTTTTCATGATAAATATGTGTATTTTTTTAGTTTATATTCCTATATTCGCATTGCAAAATTAAAAATAATAAATCGAATAACATACAGTTATTTCAACTTTTTATCATTAATTTATGATTAATACTTATTTAGGGCAGCAAATTAAGACAAATTTTCCATATAAACCAACTTTCGAGCAAGAAAAAGTGGTGAAAATTTTAGC
>JAFYUH010000087.1 GCA_017549605.1 Bacteroidales bacterium | reverse complement strand
CAGCTCTGGTTGTAGGAGGCTGCTTCGTAATAGCAATGTTCTTCTCACCGCTGTTCCTTTCAATACCATCTGCAGCTACAGCTCCGGCTTTGATCATTGTCGGATTGCTGATGGCGGAGCAGATCAAGAATGTGGAGTTCGATGATTTCTCTGAGTCAATCCCTGCATTTGTATGTATGCTCATGATGCCGCTGACGTACTCGATTTCTAACGGAATTCTTATAGGAATGATAACTTATGTCCTAATGAACATGATCTGCGGTAAATTCAGGAAATTGTCTCCTGCAATGTACATTCTTGCAGTTCTGTTTATCCTGAAATATATTTTAATCTGATCAGAACCTCGAAAATTTTAGCTTGCCACTGTTTTGCTGATGCCCCGGGTTTTTCGCAAGTCATTTTCGTTTAGATGCCTGTGAAAGGGCGCAATCTCCCATGTTTTCTTCGTTTTCAATATAACTCAAAGACTTCCGTCCTGTACTGTCAATCCTTATCTCAACCCAATAACCGCAATCTGTGTCATACATATACATCCCTGTATTTGCGACAAGTTCGTCCCCATCTGTTTTAAACCACACTTTATCTGTTGGGGCAAGGATATATTTTTCAGGGTTCTGTATGCCTTTAAAAGACTCATATGAAATGCTTGGTTCTGAAATGAATTTGCCTTTATAGTACACTGTGCAGTGAATGTAATTATTCATTGTAATGATTGTATCCCCAGGAGATAATATTAATGTGTCCGCAACCATTCTGTATGGACTGACATGATATACTACCCAATAATTACCATGTCTCTCTCCTTTCAATTCCAGAGTTAAAGCAGATCCATTGAAGAGCCTTACTTCGGTTGTCCTGCCGGCTATGTCAAGGTGCTCTATCTCATATATGTTCGCTGTTCCGTTGTATAGCTGCTCCCAATCCTCTTTGTCAAGCTCATTTCCCCAATCAAGATACGCTTTCATCAAAAGAGCATCTTCTGGGTTATAGACCAGCAGCCATCCCATGCATTCTTCAGTAATGATATCTTCGAAAAATATGTGGTTGCCGTTTATGACGGTATCCAATGTTATTATATTATGCCCGCCGTCATAAATCAAGCTGTCCGTTGCTGTGTCCATTATGGTGAATGTTTCACCTTCTGAATCAGAACTGACCAGAATTTTGAAACGGGAATCGGCGTGGTTGCTGTTGCATCCGAAGCATGATGCTGTTAATATGACGAAGCCCAAGATTGCCTGTGAAATCCTAGTTGCTTTCATAATGCAGGGGTTTAATGGTTGAAGATGACGATTGTAAAGATACAAAAAAGTAAAACAGACTCAATGAAATGCTGATTCTTTTTTGCTTGTGCCCGGAGCCACGCCCGATCTATGAGGTGCTGTCATCCCATTCTGCAAGAAAGGCCTTTGCCGGCAATATGTACAAAAATGTCAAGGATCCTAACCTGGTCGGCGCCCTCAGCGGCCACAAAAAAAGGCAGCAAAGCCTTCAACCGTTACCGCATGATTGACGAGGAAACCAATCGCCAGACTATGTCGTATTTGGAGTAGGAGTCGGGTAAATATGAATTTGCTGTTTACGGGAATCTATTTCATTAAATCCATAATGCCTTCTGGAGTGATGACAATAGCTGTATCAGTTTGATTAGTTGCGTTTTTTGCAAAAATTACTGGCACAACCTCTTTGCCCTTTGCAAATGGCAGCATAGATGCTCTCCACCTGAGTTCATTTTCAAGTGCAGCTGCATTTTCACCAGATGTCCACTTGCATTCACCTATGAGAATTTTCTTCTTGTCGAGAGACTCTGCAACTACATCCAATTCTATCTGGTGAGGTTTTCTCTCCTTATCCAGAACAGTTCCCCACCATCTTTTGGCAACCCCATACAGTGTTCCGTCAATCACATTACCTGTTACTGCATCACGACAAATTATTTCCCACCACTTGCTGGTGTGTTCACCAAGATGCTGCTGGAGTTCCATTTCGATGGGCGCCTTTCTGCCCAACTCTATAAATGAGCGCATAGGAACGACAAACCTATAATGAAAATCAACAAATGGATCCGCAATTTTATAAAGAGTCTTTTTGCTTTTTTCTTCATCGGCATCAAATGGTATGTCCTTACCAAGGAATCCGAGGTCAATGAGTTTCTTAATCGGACGAGACAGGTTAGTAGCAGGCTCATTACTTCTTGAAGCGATTTCAGACATCCTATTGGCTCCAACTCCTACAAATGACATGATTGTAGCGGTCTTAACAATGTCCTGAACGTCGTCTTTGAATAACTTTACCGGCTCATCATATAGAGTTCCATTGACAGAAAGAACCTCAGTCCATATGGCTTCATCAAATGAGTTGTGGTTTTCTCTAAGTTCCCAATATCTCGGCACGCCTCCCCATACGGAGTATTCTTCAATTGCCTGTTCAGGAGTAAGATTGAGAGCTTCCTGAAGATACGGCAACTTTATCGGAGTAAACTTCATGACTACGTCTGCTCTGCCATATAAAGGAGAACTTTCGTCCAGGATTAATCCATACATCATATTCTGAGATGAACCACAGACAACAAGATTGTATTTCAGTTGCTTCTCATCAAGAAGTTTCTGGAGAACTGACGGTAATTCCGGAGATTGCTTTACCATGTATGGCATCTCGTCCAAGACCAATGTGAATTTCTTGTCGGTTCTATAATTGATGCTCCTGAACAGAGTTTCCCAATCCGGATATGTCACTTTGTCAAATCCTGCAAATTTCTGAGCGATGACCTTTGACAATAATATGCGCTGAGCTGAAGATTCGGATTCGTCAGCAATATAATAGATGTCATTATCAGTTATGACTCTTGTAATCAAAGTTGATTTACCCAATCTTCTTCTGCCATATATGGCTGTAAAGGTTGGCCTGTCCATGTTCAGAATCTTTGTCAGGCGTTCTTTTTCCTGTATCCTATCAACAAATATCATAGCTTAAAATTATTATGCTCTGCAAACATAATGTTTTTGGAGCATAATTCCAATATTGTGCTGGGATTTCTGAATATTATTATGCTTTGTAAACATAATGTTCTTGGAGCATATTTTATTTTTGAAGCAATTGCCGTGCAAATGACCAGTATTTTGCATTATTATATAGTCGGTGTATAATAATGCAATTTTCTTATATAATAATCAGACAATTAGGATGTTAAGTATAAATCCAGTGATGGATAGAGGAATGCCTTACTTAGAGAAAATGGATTCGGCAATAAGTGAGAAGTAAAACGGCAATAACTTGGAAATAGAAAAGTATGGCATAGTCTGATATATGTAGTGCCTTTCGTCCTGAGCAGATTCATCAGGCAAAAGTGGATGATTGGACTGAGTTTGAGGCAGGTGTGGCAAAGGTCTGCAACCTTCCAATCTATGTTGATGATTCCACGAGAACGCTTGCAGATATCGTAGCCAAGACCAGTGCGATGAATGCAAAAGGGAAGTGCGGAATAGTCTTTATCGACTACCTTGGCTTGATACGATTT
>JAFYUH010000086.1 GCA_017549605.1 Bacteroidales bacterium | reverse complement strand
TTCGTAAAGTGCCTGAGCAGATGCATATTTAGAAACCAAATCTTTTGCGTAGATGTTGTTTCTTGCATTGTGCTGGATGATTGTAAAAAATGATGATCCGGAGACTGTAACCTTAGCTGTTCCATCGTATGTTGCAATGGCCAAAACGTTGCAATTGATATCAATGTCGATGTGACCGGAACCATGGTGAACTATCAACTCGAAGCTGTCTATTGGTTTTTGACTGATATAACCTTCGGATGTCAAATCACCCCATGATTCATAGTTGATGCGTGTGATGCTGTTGTGGTAGATTTTTATTTCCAAAGGATAGTCGTAGCTTCTTAACCAATAGCGGATGTTCTCGTTCTTTAAATATAAAGTGCCGTTTTCAACAGTGCTGGTGATTTTCTCCATGAGGTTTTCACCTGTTGTGACCTCAATTTTGAATTCGTCGGCTTCAACTAAGACAACATCAATGTCGTTGTAGACATGTATCGCTGTGATGTTTTCGTCAAAGTAACGTGTTTCTGTTACAGTCTTGCCGTTTGTCAAAGGAGCAGGTTCGCATGATGAAACGAACAATGCGATTATGACTATTAATAATGAGCGGTTAAATGAAGATAACATACTGATGGTAGATGGCAACTTGTTGAATTTATTGAATGTTCTTTTATTTCTTCTCATGATGCTATTCCTAAAAATTATAATTTAAATCCTATACCAAAGCTGAGGAAGTCGGCGATATGCCATTGGTGTATTGTAAGTGTGACTTTACCGAATACGTGTTTGCCGAATTCCATTTTGAATCCTAATCTTTGGTAATTTTCTACAGTGTGCATATATTCACCGAAGTGCTTGCCCACGACAAACATGAAAGATGCTTTTCCTAAAAGCAATTCACCAGCGACATGAGCGCCAGGATTCAATACCTGTGCGAAAGTCCATGGTTCGATACCGTTCTTAATGTTGCGATATATGTCGTTGCTGTTGTAAATCAAGTCGAAACCGAGGCCGAGCTTGAAGAGACGTGTGAGTTGTTCCATGGCATAAATCTCAAGATCGAATACAGAGTTGTAGTCGTTTTGGAGATAATATGTTCTCTTGAAACCGTATGACATACTTGCATAAAGTTCTGGTCTGAATTCTTTGAGATATTCGATGGTTCTCTTTTCGCTAAGCTGTTCTGCCTTGATGTAAGGAACAGGTTCGTTGATCATATAAGCAGCGCTGATACCGCCTTTCAAGACGTTTGTTCCTTTGTTAGGTTCTGATGTGCAGCCGTTTGAGAAATGTTGCAAACCTCCGAAGAGAGACATCTTGAATCTTTCATTAAAACGATGAGTGATGTCGAAGGTGATGCTTGCTGCAGCGTTTAAAGGTGAGCCTATACATATATTATATGGGTTCTCGATGTGGTCGTAGCTCTCTGAGAGATAGCCGAGACCTAAACCGAAGCGGATACCGAAGTTGGTGTTGCCTTTGATGAAAGGGAAGTAGATGTAAGGGTAGATGGCGAATGCGCTTCCCAAGACATCAATGTTTCCCATGTTTGAGTAAAATGCAGTGACACCGACAGCAGGATAGTTGAAGCATGTCTGCCAATAAGATGTGCCGTAAGTCTGTTTCTGCAATGACAACTCGAACATTGGGAAGTGAGCTCTGTAGCCTTCCATTTCGTAGTGGTGATGCATGTAGAAACCATAGTTGAGTCGGAAATCGACTTCCATGTTTTTCATTAAATTTTCCATGAATGGTGATTTGTTTTCACCTTCATTCTTGCCTGTGGCAAATGCTTCATTATTAAAATTAAAAGAAAAAATGAAGCATAAAATAATCAATAATAATTTGTCCTTTTTCATACTGCAAAATTAGAAAAAAATAATGAGATTTTTAACACATTTTTAATGATTATTTTTTTAGAATAGCTATGAGCAGTGAGCTATGAGTTGTGAGCATTTTTGCCCAAAGCTCGCGGCTCGTTGCTCGTAGCCCAATGCGTTAGGGATTGGAGCGGCATCCTTTGCGAGCGAGTTTGGGAATTGGGTTTCGGGGACGGGAAATGGGAACGAGGGCGGGGTGTGGAGCGAGGAGAAATGAGGCGAGCAAAGATAGAGCGGAAAGCCCGACGGCGATAGCCGGAACGCCCAAAAGAAAAGTCACCGAGACGCCGAGACACCAAGTCACCGAGACACTGAGTCGCTGAGGAATTGAGGTCAGAGTTCAAAGTTCAAAGCTCAAAGTTCAAAGTTCAGAGTTCAAAGTTCAAAGTTCAAAAAAAAGTCTGTTGTCTGTTGACCGTTGACCGTTGTCTTTTTATATTTGCAAAAAAAAAATGATATGAATAAAAATATGGATTCAAATAGCCAACAGCCAACAGCCAACAGCCAGAGTTCGCTTCAGGCGTTTCAGCGATTATTGGATATAATGGACAGACTAAGAGTGGAATGTCCTTGGGATAGAAAACAGACGATAGAAAGTCTTCGCCATCTCACGATAGAAGAAGTTTTCGAGTTGAGTCAGGCTATTGTTGATGAAGATTATCAAGATGTTAAGAAAGAACTTGGCGATATTATCATGCATATCGTGTTTTATTCTAAGATAGCGCAAGACCGAAATTTATTTACCATAGACGATGTTATCAATGGAATCTGTGAGAAGTTGATAATTCGTCATCCGCATGTCTTTGGTGACACATCAGTGAAAAGCGCGGAAGAAGTCGCGGATAATTGGGAAAAAATAAAACTCACAAAAGAGCAAAATAGAAGCGTTCTCGGCGGCGTGCCTAACGCATTGCCAGAACTTGTGAAGGCATATCGTATGCAGGAAAAAGCTTCTGGCGTAGGATTCGACTGGGACAACAAGGAGCAGGTTTGGGAAAAAGTCGAGGAAGAGATAAGAGAGCTGAAGGAGGAAGTTGTGGAAATGGGAACGGGTAATGGGAACAAGGATAGAGTTACTGAAGAATTCGGCGATCTTATGTTTGCGCTTGTCAACTATTCTCGTTTTATAAAGGTAAATCCGATGGATGCACTCGAGGTTGCCAACAAGAAATTCAGAAGCCGTTTCAATTTCGTAGAAGAAAAAGCCAGAGAAGCTGGCAAGTCGCTCGTTGATATGAGTCTCGATGAGATGAATGAGCTTTGGGAGCAGGCGAAGTTGGAACATTGAACTAAGGCTTTTGGCTTTTGAACGAAGAACTTTTTGCTATGAGTAATGAGCTTTGAGCCGTGGGCAATTGAGTGTTAAAAATGAAAAAGATATTTCTCATATTATTATTAGCTATCAGCTATCAGCTATCGGCTGTCAGCTGTCAGCTGTCAGTAGTCGATAGTCTGAGTCAACAGTCAGCGTCAACGGTCAGCGTCAACGGTCTGAGCCAAAGTCAAAGTCAGAGTCTGAGTCAAAGTCAGAGTCAGAGTCAGCAATGTGAAAGTTTATTAAGCAAAAGTTATCTCAAGTCATATTGGAACTCGGGCCTGACGGTTTTGTCTCAGCCTTTGCATTACGACTGGAAGGATTGGACAGTGTTTGGTGGTGTAGCTGCTGTAACGACATTGGCGTTTGTTTATGACGATGATATCTATAACTTTGTCAATGGAACTTTCAGTGAAAATCAGTCGAATGCGATTTCAAAATATACAAATGTCTTTGGTGAGGAATATTTCATACTTCCTTCAGTTGCATTGACTTATGCTATCGGTGCAATTAACAAAGACAGCCGTTTGCGGAATATGTCTTTAGCTGCCTTGCAGAGTTTCGTCTATGCAGAAGTCGCCTCCGCCGGACTTAAAGTTTTAACCTGCCGAGAACGCCCAACAGCCAGCAGCCAACAGCCAACAGCCAATAGCCAATCATGGCTCGGTCCATTCGCTACTTTCGAAAGCACGGCGTTTCCTTCTGGACATGCGATGCGTTCTTTTGCCTTGGCGACGACGGTTGCAGGGTTTTATCCTGACAGAAAATGGGTCGGCGTCCTTTCTTATTCCTTGGCGACAATGACATCGGTAGGACGTGTTATAAGTAAGGAACATTGGACGTCAGATGTTATTGTCGGCGCAGCTCTTGGATATTTCATCGGTCGCGGCGTGGTTAAGTTCAACGAGAAAATCGGTAATGTTTCAAGCGTTGAAATACAGCCGGTAGCGACGAATTATGGCCTCGGAGTTGTGATAAATTTTTAAGAAAAAAAGTCTAGATTTATTCGATTAAAATATTAAATTTGCAAAGTCTATTTATATAAATCATTGAGTTAAAATGGGAGAATTCTGGAAGAGAACAATTTTTGGTTTTCTATTTGTCGTTGTTGTCTTAGGATGTATAATTTTAGGCGGATTTTATGCTACCGTAATGTTGGCGGCTGTTGTCCTTTTGGGTTCGATGGAAATAGCAAATCTCTATCCTCACGAGAATGGAAAATCACTGAAAAATATTGTTGTCGCAATGTCGATGATGTTGTATGTTTTCCTTGCCTTTTTCTCGGAAAGTCCTGATTCTATGGAAGGACGTATTTTTATCGCTCCTATATTTTTCAATATCCCATTATTGGTGGCCTTGTTTTCTGCAAAACATGATTACGTCAAAGTAATCGGTGCTTCCTGGCTTTCAATGATTTTCGTAGCGCTTCCTTGTGGTATCATGACGATGTTCTATAGTGAAAAGCTTATGGGAACAGACCAAGGTTATTTGCTTCTTATCTTCGGAATCCTTTTGATTTGGGTTAATGATATTTTTGCATATCTCACTGGTGTTTCAATAGGAATACATAAGCTTTTTGAAAGAATATCCCCAAAGAAGACAATAGAAGGCAGCATTGGCGGAGCGGTATTCACAATGTTGGTCGCATATCTCGTCAATCGTTTTGTATTGAACGTATTTTTCTTCGATAATTATATGAGTGACATAGAAGTTCTATTCCTTGCATTAGGAGTTGTAGTCTTCGGTACACTCGGTGATTTGACAGAATCAATGATGAAAAGACATGCCGGCGTTAAGGATTCTGGTAAGTTGATACCTGGTCATGGCGGAATCTTGGATCGTTTTGACGCTACTTTCATGGCGATGCCGTTTGTCTTTATATACCTATTATTAATTTAAAACGACAATCATGTATATTCATAAAAAAGGTTACGGAGTTATTGCTACAGTAATATTAATCGCGGCTATAATAGTTGCAGCATTCTGGTTATTTGTTCCTGTGAAATTATTGCAGATATTGATGTCTGTAGCTTGTGCAGCATTGGTGTTTTGGGCGTTTTCATTCTTCAGGGTTCCAACA
>JAFYUH010000085.1 GCA_017549605.1 Bacteroidales bacterium | reverse complement strand
TCGGTAACCTCTACAAGGAAACTCCCGATCCGAACATAATCGGCAAGTTGTCAGGTCACAAAGAGGGTAGCCGTGCATTCGCCAGATATAGGGATATCGATGATGAGATGCTGACGGATCTGGTTAGTAAGTTGAATTGAAATGTCGATTCTTGAGCAAAATCTATGGAAAATTCGAGATTTTGCCCGGAAATCAACTAAAATGATAAAGAACTATATAGGAAGTAAAAATGTTTTTATCTTTGGCTTAAAATGATCGATGATATGGAGAGGAAAGAGAACTACGCAATAGCAGTCAAGACCATCAAGACTGCAATTCTTCAAGGCCAATATGCTGCTGCCAAAGGAACCAATAGGATCCAGTTGGCGACATACTTCGCAATCGGTAAATACATATCTCTGAACTCGCGTCATGGCTTCTGGGGTAAAGGGGCAATTGAGACCATAAGCGAGCAGTTGAGAAGGGAACTGCCTGGACTGAGAGGCTATTCTCCAAGCAATATGAAGAATATGCGTTTGTTCTATGAAAAGTGGAGTGTGCTTGACTCTAAATCGCCAATTGCAATTGGCGAATCGTCTGAGCAAAATTCGACAATCGCGATTGGCGAATTGCAAAGTGAAGACTATCAGATAGATATCTATAGGTCTTTAAGCGTAGATAATGTCGTGGACTTCCCAATTGAAGTATTCTTTTCCGTTCCATTTACGCATCATATCAGAATACTCGAAAAGACACAAACACAAGAGGAAAGATACTATTACATGCATCGTTGTGTAATGGAAAATCTATCTGTGGATGGTCTTGTGAAAATTATTAAGCAAGACGATTTTTTGCACAAGTCCATCCTTCCAAATAACTTCGTAAATACAATTTCTGATCTAGCAACTGCCCGAAAAGCAGTCATGATGTTCAAGGACGAATATTTCCTGGACTTCATCAATACGGAAGAAATCGGAGAACGTGAATTTGCAGACATAGATGAAAAGGTCGTAGAGAAAGAGATAATCCATAATGTCAAGAACTTCATAATGACATTTGGAAGAGACTTCGCATTTATAGGCAACCAATATCATCTCGAAGTCTATGGCCACGACCATTTCCCTGATCTTCTTTTCTTCAATCGCGAACTCAATGCAATGGTAGTGGTGGACCTTAAAAAGGGAGAATTCAAGCCATCATACCTTGGTCAGCTTGCTGCATACCTGAGAATCCTTGACGACAAAGTCCGTAAGCCTCACGAGAACCAGACCATTGGTCTAATCCTCTGCAAGAGCGCTGACAAGGAGTATGTGGAGTATATCATTCAGGATTATAACAAGCCAATGGGTGTGGCTACATATACGACAGAAAATGATATGCCGGAGAAACTCCGTAATGCCCTCCCGCCGGTAGAAGAACTCAAAAAACTGCTGTAAATCAGTAAGGGTTTTGTCGCTGGAAAGAAATTTGCAGTACTCCTCTCCACAATGCAATCGCATTGGAGAGGAGTTTAATTTTAAATCTGTGAGAGAGAAAAGTGATGAGAGGTATGGATTTAATCGAAGTCGCAAGACAATGCCCGGATCTGACGGTGTCGATACGCCTGGGCGATCTTATTGAAGCGAATCAAAGTCTGGTTGAGGAAGCCCTGATGAGGCTCGAAAAGTCGGTCGCTGAATCAAGTACGGAAATCTATCTGAGTCGTACGAAAGTTATGGAAATGCTGGAGGTCGCATCTGCCACCCTATGGCGGTGGGAGAAATGTGGCTACCTCGTACCGCTATCCGTCGGCGGCAAGAAACGCTACCGTCTGTCCGACATCCAACGGCTCCTTGACCGTTGATGCATAATTCGACGAGGAGATGAAAAGGGAAAGACTCAAGAATCCATCGGTTCTTGGGCCTTTCCGGCATTTATCAGAGGCCATTCGTTATTCATCGGCATCGCGATTCCTGACGTGGTAATATGGTATTGTGGTAATGCGTAAATGTGGCAATATACACATATGTAAAAGTGTAAATGCGTAACCATTGTCATTCTGAGGAGCAAAGCGACGTGGGAATCCCTTGGGTCTAAAAGCAAGATGTGCGTTCGTCAGACAAAGCCCTCCGAAGTCTTCAATTTTCATCCTCGGAACTCGGTGAAAATAGTGTCACATCCGATATGACACGAGCGCCCATACACATATATGTGTTCGTGCGTTTTCGTGTGTACATATTAATGTGTTCGCGTACTAACACATCGACACATTCGCATATTCACATACAAATATGTTTTTGTGTCCTTATACATATATGCAGTTATAACCATATGCAAATATGGCCACATAACTTTATAATCTTATAAAAATATACAGCATAACCGTTGCTGTTTTCCCTCTAAATGTGTCACATCCATTCAGAAAATCGTGTCACATAATCGGGCAGCGATCCAAGAGGCCTTAGTCCAGATTGCAAGATGTGTGTACGTGACACGAAATGCCATTTGGACTCTAAAAATATCAGGCAATAATTTGGCAAAAGTAAAGCAATATCTTCTTTCGTAAAAATGTATGGCATAGTATAATATATGTAGTCGCCTCTTCCCTAAAAAATGATATGAAAAGAAGAGACGACCGAATCAGATTTTGAAGCATAAACTGTTTTAGAATCATTTGATAGATTAATCCGAATGATATCGTTTACCAAGTTCACTAGCTACAGCCGAGTGTCTGTGTGCGTGTATGGACATAACTGTTTCGGGAGTTCTCGTAAGCGGTTTAGGCAAGACGCCAGCTAGTGCCGCTGCATCGGATACTGAGATCTCCGATGCAGGAGTACCGAAATATCTCTGGCAGGCGGCTTCCATTCCGAACAACCCTCTTCCAGTTTCTGCAATATTCAAATAGACCTCCAGAATCCTCTCTTTTCCCCATAGAATCTCTATAAGAGCTGTATAATAAGCCTCAATACCTTTTCGCAGCCAGGTGTGGCTACCGAAAGTGAAGCAGTTCTTTGCAACCTGCTGAGATATCGTGCTGCATCCTCTGATGTCTTTGCCATTGGTAAGATGCTCCTTCTTCATTTTCCGAAGTTCTTGGAAGTCGAACCCGTTATGGGAGTAGAACCGTTGGTCTTCGGTAAGGAGAATGGCATCAATCAATACCGGACTGATATTCTCTTTGGAGGTCCAGGCCTGCCTGTTCCTGTAGTCCTGGTTTGCGGCATTCTCGATTGTCCTCTTCAGCATCAGCGGCGTCCATCTTATGGGCATCCATCTGTATGCCAGCACCCATATCAGGCTGATTGCAATCAGCGTGACAGGGATATAGATGATGATATAGTCAATGATCCTTCTCATTTATTTCATCACTTCGCCTTTTGCGTTGATTATCACTTCCGAATAATTATCCAGCAGCAAAGCCCTGTACATATTCCTGTCTACAGCAATGATCCTTGAATATAAAGGTTCAGTCAGTCTGCGGCAGTTTGCGTCCATCAGTCCGCATCTTCCTCCCACTCTGTATGAGAACAACCCTGTCTTTACCTCCTTGTCCAGATAAACAATTTCTCCGTCCTTGTTTTCATGTCTCTCTATCTCCGTGAAGGTCAGAACGGAAATATTGTCCACGACAAAAGAATTGATGATCTTCTCATCATAGGTCATCTGTTTCCTTATTCCTGCACTGGATGCAATGACATACTCTTCGTAAGCGTCTATGTTGTCATATTTAGGCTGTATTGTCCACTCTCCCTTTCTGTTGATGATGCCGCATTTGCCGGTAGTGTCCGCTACGACGCAATGTCCGTTCTTGAATATGAACTCTGTCAGAGGATTGCCGTGGTATGGATATCTGAATGGAATGACAACTTCACCTTTTCGGTTTATGAATCCGATCTGTCCGTTTTTCTGCACTGCTGCAAGTCCTTCTGAGAATATCCAGGCACGCCTGTATTGGGCTTCGACCACGATCTTCCCGGTATATGAATTATAGTAACCCCTCTTCCCATCTGAGCAGAAGACACCAAGAGAGTCATTCGGCGAAGCAGATGTCCAGTCAAACTTGATCTTCTCGGCAGTTACTTCACCGGTTTCGGTATTCTTGATGGTGATGTTCCCGTCTCCCTCCTTGATAGCTACAAGATTGTCATTTAACAATAGACCGTCTTCTGAAGCTTCGGGTTCGATTGGTTCTGGCTGCGAACAACTTGCAGCAAATGAGAAAATAATGATTGCGGTGATGAAAGTCCAGGCTGAAATGCCGAGGATAAGTTTGGTTTTTCTGTTCATGATTGGACGTTTTTTTGTTTTCAAATTGCTGATGACTTGTGCAAATTTCAATTATAATTATCTGATAACAAGCGTTTTCGTGCGCTGATGTACGAAGTCGTATACTACATTATGAGCTAGGGACGGATATGCCTTTTCGTACTCTATTTTTTGATTTCATACATATGACAGAAGTTCAATGATTTTTATAGAAAAAATAAGTACTTTTGTAAAGCGAACCGGTAACAGATGAGCGCCATAATCAAATCAAAAGGCACTGAACTTCTGCGTATTCCGCAGGAGAAGCTCGTCTATATATCTTCGGAAGGCAATTACTCCAATGTCATTACCGTGGATAACAGGAAAAGACTTGTTACATATCAGCTCGGTCAGATAGAAGATATGATCGGAGACCAGCTTGGAGATGCCGGTTCCAATTTCCTAAGACTTGGCCGAAGTCTTATCATCAACACAGATTATATATACGTCATTGATATTGCCAAGCAGCAGCTGATATTGTCTGACTGCTGCGGCTGCTATCACGAATTGTCAGCTTCCCGAGAGGTCCTGATCAAACTGAAGGCGTATATCGAATCCTTAAGAGATTATTACAATGAGCAGAAATGAGGTTGACATACACGATGATGAATTGCGAGTGATCGGTCAGAAAAGAACACCCCATAGTTCTGAAGACATCAGGCATAAGAAGCTTTGGTGGTGGATTGCTGCCGCCCTACTTATATGTGGCATTATTGCTGCTGTCTTTCTGTTCTCTGGAAAGAAAGAATATATGTCAGAGTCGGAAGCAGTCGTTTTTGAACCGATGATTGAGCCTGACGATAATCCGGTTGCAGAAGAAGTTCTGGCTCCGCTCGGTGACTATTCGGATACTACATTGACAAAAGCGTATACGGAGCATCTTAGAGATACAATAAATGACATCCCGCTTGATATCTATATTCCGCATAATGCAGTACCGGAGCTCGCTCTGGGAGTTCCTGACATACACGACAAGAGCATTATCCTGACAACTCAGGCGGCTGATATTCGAGCAGACAACGGAAAGATAGTCGGTGCATTCGTGTTGAAAGGAAAGCCTTTGTCTTGGGGACTTTCGAAGAAGGGTTATTGTGGAATCATTGACGGCAAGCTTACGGTCGGTGTGGCGGATAATTCTCCGATTTTTGAAGAGGCGACTGAAAAAGGCGGCTACTTCTTCCGTCAATATCCTCTTGTCGATAATGGCACCCTCGTAGAAAACGAACCGAAAGGAAAATCAATCCGCAAGGCCCTCTGCGACAGAAACGGAGAAATAATGGTCGTGATGTCCCAGACCCCGGAATCATTCCACGACTTCGCCCAAGCCCTCGTCGACCTCAAGGTCGATAATGCCACATACCTCGTAGGCAGTTCTTCATTCGGCTATTTCAGAGATAGATACGACCATCTTGCGATTATCTATAATAAGTTCCGTTATGGGTATCAGTATGAGAATTTTATAGTTTGGAAGGATATTGTTAACTAATATCGCCGGCTTGGGAATCACTAACCTCATATTAAAATATATAAGACACAGAGTAAAACATATGGATAGTGAGAAAAGTATATTAGAGTTTGTTGGTAATAGAAATGGCTTATTAGCTCTTAATCGGTTATTGAAAAGTGCAGGATTTTTATCGAGTTTATCAGAAGATTTTAAATTATCAGAAAATGATACAATACACTTAAATAATATATTAAAATCAGAGTCAGCCAAAGAGTACTGCGACGCATGGGTTAATTTAAAGAACGCCGAAAACAAACTCCGTAAAATTTCGGGTTTTGTTCATTATAACTATGCTAAGGCCAATCTCAACACAATGACAAATTTGGAGAAGCGTTATATTTATGATTCCTTATCACTGCGATATAAGGATAAATTATTGAGTTTATGCTTTCTTGATGAACTTGAATATTCTGATGATAATATTAAGATCCTAATAGACATACACCTATTACAATCATGTTTTTATAATCGAGAGAGCAGAGAACTCTTATGCTCGTATGATGATTGGAAGGATTATTTAGTTGAGGATAATGAAACTGAAATGAATTATGTCTATAATGTAGATTATGATACAATAGACGTTATTGCAAAGAAATACATATTTGAAGATATTGTTGAAAGGAATAGAGAGGCGATAACAAGAAATGGTATTATTCCAAACCTAGAATATTCCGAAAATAATTTTAGAACTCTTTTCGAAATAGATAAGTATTTCATGGATTTTTATGAATACATTGAAGACGTTGCGTATTATAGACGTCCTGCTCCAGATTATGAAACGATGGTGATGAGTGCCCTTATTAATGGAGACGGCGATTTAATCGGATACTAGCAGGCTTTCTGTTTATCTTAAACAAACCATAGTATTAGAACTTTTGAGAGAATTATACTAATTAAATGACTTACCCTAAGTAATAGTGATTATGACTATAGTTTTAAAACATATTTTACTGTTTGCAGCAAGTCTTATCTCGTTGATAGTCGTTACAGTTAATTATTTTGATGCCCAAGACTCGTATTACGAAAGGGAATCATATGTTCGAGATTATGATGTGTATGATGCATATAAAATAGCTGTTAAAAAGAACTCTAATCTGTCATATACACTATATGATGAGAATGATTTAGCCACATATTTAAATCATATTGATAATATGCCTTGTGCTGTTTTACAGGGAAATCATTATAGGGAAGAAGCGTATAAGAAACCCGAGCACAAGTGGGTTAAATGGAGAACAATTCCGGAATGGGACTTTTTTATTAATGTATATGAAACAGGGCTACCGATAGAATCTGCGTCCTCATATTTTAAAGGTATATCTAAAGGTATAGATTCTTCTGGAATGGACTTGAACTCAGTACAACACGATTCGTATCAAGGATTCCCAACCTTAAGGTATTGTGATGTTGTTAACAATAGCCACGCAAATACTATTGTTGTTGTTACCAACAATCTCGCATATCATATAACAGCAATAGACACGTCGGAGCTTGATGAACTGAACGTATTGTTAAATAATTTGAATTTTGACATACCGTCTGAAATAACATCATTACCTTGGATAATGATAGTCTCTATTATTATTTTAGAAATCTGTTTGATTTTCGAAGTAATAATGTCTGCTAGGGATATTAAGAGAATTGGAGACATCAATAAAGTGGCACGAGTTTTTACTTTATTCACATTTGTTATGATATGTGCATATGCGGTGGCCTCAATAATTCATACATATGTCGCAATAAATGATCTGAAGGGATTCTATAATGGAGATCACATACTCTTTATATGGTTATATCAAGGAGTAGTCTTCTCGCTGGTTTTGCTTTATCATAGACTAATCAAAGCTACTAATTCCAATACTGGCGTTGGTTTTGTTTTACCCGTTAGGTGGAAATCTCGTCTAAAAGATAGTGCCATATCAAGGCTAATAGTAGTCGTG
Source organism: Bacteroidales bacterium (assembly GCA_017549605.1). Taxonomy (GTDB): domain Bacteria; phylum Bacteroidota; class Bacteroidia; order Bacteroidales; family F082; genus Limimorpha. The sequence continues at coordinate 1,794 of JAFYUH010000085.1, read as the reverse complement.
GTATGCTATCCATGTCTTATAGCGCTAATTTTGGCCGGTTTTATGGCTGTTCCATATGTTCTGATAGTGTATCTGCTTTTCTTGCTGGGCTATCTTGTAACTCGTTCTGTAAGGTGGATTATAACGGGATCAATAAAATAGATTGTAGATATTTATGACTCTGCTTGAAACAATAGTTGCGACGCCATTGTGCTTATTCTCCGTGTTTTTAGCTTTCCTATTATTGGGGTGGCTGTTTATGGTTAAATTGTTTTCCCTTAATGCTAGTACATGGCGGAAGTTAGATCTCATATGTATACTAGTCGCCTCTATCGGAATTTTAGGAATTCTGTCGGATAATCGGCGGTTCTTATATGAACGTGAGTTGAATGAAATAGAACCCAGAATTGTGCAATATGAACGAAGATTGAGGTCGGAATTGGATACTTGTGAATATAATCGATTCTTTAATCCTGGACTATATTCTTCCCAAGAGATAGAGTTGATAGAACAAGATTATTCTAAAATGTTTCTGTGGATGAAACACTATAGGGATACAATTCTTAAAGTTGTTGAAAAAAGGATTATCATTGATACAGCCACATTGGAGTATCCCAAATTTAATATGCGAGGGTCAACTTATGATTTTAGACGAAAGATCGACAATTTGAGACCTATAATATTGGAATATAATCAACTTATAGATGAGTATGATTATTTCAATGAAGGAAAGGATAAGACATTCTTTGAAATCCTGTATGACTTTCTTTCGCCACTATTTATAACAATTGGTCTGGCTTATCAAATCGTTAGGTGGTTGTGGGAAAATAAAAATGTGGGATGCTAAGTAAATTTGATATTTTACATTACTAGTAATGACTATAAGCTCAATTCCCTAAAGCCTATGTATACCCTGAACTTATTCGAGTAAGCGCATATTTAAATCGCTAATTTTTAGAGTGTTCTGAATAAATAGCAACCGCTAATTAATATTTCAAAAATGTGACCAGAAATTTCCAATCGCTCCAGAAAGGTGGTAATCTTGTTGATGTGAATACTGAAAAGAACTGCATTGTTAGGTTAAATCAGTATATTTGATGACACTTATTATAAATAATATGTTATGAGCATCGTTAGTCATAATCCTGTAGATTACATTAGAAATTTGCAACAGTTGTTGGCGTCCGATAAGAAAATAATCGGATTTCTTTTTGGTGCGGGTACATCGTTGGTGAAAAATCCCAAAACAGATAAGCCATATTGTCATTTCCTGATTTAGGTTGACTCCGATTGGAGTCTATCTCTGAAAGAAGTTGACTCTGGTTTAACTTATAACTGATATTTGTTGACTTGTAGTCTTTATCCCTTGTTTTGGTTGTCTAGCCAGGTCTTATCCCGTTCAGGGGTTGACTGGAGGGCGTAGCCCGGAAGGAGACCCCTGAACGGCAGACAAAGGTAAACTATTTTCAGGGATTTCCAACTCTGTAAGTTTTTCTTTGATGACCTTTACTCTATAGCTTAACCACCACTTCTTGATTTCACCCTCGCAAGCGGTAGCTTGAGATGGAGTCATCATATTGATGCTCATATGAGGACGCTCATTGTTGTAGAAGTCCACTGCATTCGCAACAGCAGCCTTGACCTCTTCGATATTTTTAAAGCGCATATCCTTAAGCGTAACCAACCGGTCAGCCACGTCATAGAAACCTGAAGCAGTCCTCCGATCTTTGTCGTCAAAACGACAATGATATGATGACACGTGAAGAAGTGGCAGAGATCATCAGCTACTGCCAGACCAACCAGATCTCCTACAAG
>JAFYUH010000084.1 GCA_017549605.1 Bacteroidales bacterium | reverse complement strand
ATCACTATCATCATCGTCGTCGAGTGAACCGCTTTTTTCATTGAACATATCACGTAAGTTCTGCTCATTGCCTTCAAAGAAAATTTCATCACTTCCAACGATATTGGCGTTTTCGTTGATACGGTCGTTCAATCGTCCTCGCAGATTGATAATTTCTTCTACACCATCTGCTGGGAAGAATGAATAACAATATATTTGTTCTGCCTCTTGACCAATACGGTCCACACGACCAGCTCTCTGGATAAGACGAATAATAGCCCATGGCAGGTCAAAGTTTGTTATAACATGAGAGTCTTGCAAGTTTTGACCTTCACTCAATACATCTGTAGCGATGAGTATACGGTATTGCTCATCTACAGTATAATTCTTGTCATTACTCTTTGGCGAGAAATGCTCAACAAGGTCTGTCGGATTCTTGCTGTCTCCTGTTGCACAAGCAATATGAGTAAATCCACGTCTTTTGAGTTGTTTGAAGATGTAATTTGCAGTATCGGAGAATTGAGTAAATACAATTACCTTATCACCATTGTGTTTTACATTCAATAGCTCCTCCAATTCATTTAACTTTTGGTCAGTTGCTGGATTCCAGTCTCCACACAGAGTTATCATACGAAGCAATACTTCACAATCTTTGCGAAGTTGCTGTTTTAGTGTACGTTTGAAATATTTGGAATCAATCCACGAGCAGTTATTCTTGGCCGTAATTATATCGTAATACTCTTTGGCTTTACGCATATATACATCCATTTCTTTAGGGAAGGATATTAGTTGTTCCTCCTGAATTACACGCTCAGGATCAAGAGCATCACCAAAGATGCTTTCGTTTACATCTTCGTCCTCAATATATTCGTCTGGTAAACTATTCTCATCGCTGATCGGCAATGGCAATTTATTCTTAATAGCATAAATAAACACCGCATTGCGAAGTATATGTCTGTAAACTGTCAACAGGAATGCAAAGCCACTGCTATCAATACGTTTGAAGAATGTACTTTTGCAGAATCCCATCATTCGTTGTCCTGCACGAGATAAATTTTCAACTATCTGTCTTTCGTGCAGTTGAATGTTTGTTGCTTTAGCTTCATCATAGAAATGGATTAGTCCGTATCTAGGAAGTTTTAATTCTTCCATTAGTGCAATCATTTCTTCGGAATATAGACGACTATATTGGTCTCCTTGTTCCGTCTTGAATTTTACGGCACGGGGTAAACGTTCAGGGAAATAAGATTTGCTTCCATCATTGAATTGCAAATACTTCCTTCCAGTTTCATCATCTACCTTTGCATAATTCTCTTTTATGAATGTTCTTGTACGACGAACCAAGAATAGTTTCATTAACTCATTCCAGTCGTCGGCATAAGGACTTTTCTCAAACGCCTTGATTGAGCGCATATGTATATCACTATGCTGACGCTGAAACTCTCTCTCACCACCAAGTGAACGAATGTATTCCTCAGGGCGTATGCCTAAATCCTGATCTTCACTGATAAATAGGCGTAATTGGTTGCTCAAATCAGAGAAGTCCTTGTTGTATGGAGTAGCTGTAAGCAATAATACTTTGCTATCCTGATGCTCAATCAATGCACGAATATTTTGATATCGTTTGCCACTTGAATTGCGAAGATTGTGGCTTTCATCAACAATAATCAATCGGTAATATCGGGCTGAATCAACATCAATAGGCTTAGCCATTGACATAATATCTGCCTTCAAATCATACTTTGCAACATACTTTCTCCACATATCTTGTAGATTGGCAGGACAAATGATGAGTGTGCTGCTTGCAAAGGTCATTTCATAAATCTTTGCAATGGCACAAGCAGTAATGGTTTTACCCAAACCTACAACATCGCCAATCATAGCGCCATTACGTTTGTCGTTATTCAAATTCTTTGCAGCAATCTTTACGGCAGTCTGTTGGAAATCGAACAGTTCTCGCTTGAATTCAGGGGAAAGTGTAAATTCTTTAATACCATTGCGAGCATCTTGACTCAAATGGTAGGCAGTTTTTAGGTAGATGTAATATGGTAATATCTCTTTTTCTCCAGCCCAACTTTCATCAATTATCTTTGTCAGTTCTTCTGTAATATCTAAACAGAAACGATCATTCCAACGGTCATCAAACCAATTAGCAAGTTTTTCAGCACAATCACTATCGCCAAATTCAGCATTAAGTTCACCCTGTTTGGTCAAGCCAGAATAAGTAAGATTGCTGCTACCCATAATAGCTTGAATCTTATTGAAATTATCTTGAGGACGATGAGCCAAATAGAGTTTTGCATGCAATGGTTCTTTTAGATACAGTTTCACGCAAACTTTACCCTCTTTCATTTGGGTAGACAATCTGCGTAAAGTCCATTCATCTGTTTTAGTGGGAACGCCTAACAACAATTGTTTGCGGAAATCTCTTGCAATTTGTAACTTACATTGCATTGCATATTCTGCATCTGGCAAATCATCATGTTTTGAATAAAGAGATCTAATTAAATCTTCATCAGGGCGATGCATACCAATAAGCAAACGGCATATTCGTAATTTGCGATCATCGTTCTCATACACATAATCACCAGGGAGTTCGTCAACTTGATTGACAATTAGATTCCAACCCCTCAAATTGAAATACCCAACACAGAAATCAATGCGTTTAACACCTACATTGCTAATGATGCCTTGTAACCCTTCTGTGAACTTTACTTCTATATTATCGTAAATTCTTGCCATTGCATTATCAATGCCTATCATAGCAGTTAAGGGCCACTATAACTGCAATATAACTACGATAATAATAACTTCAAGACACAAAAAAGCGTGAAGCCCTGCACTGTCGCTCGCTTCACGATTAGAGGCTCCTGAGAATTGCCCATCCTGTCGAAACGAGCAACGCAAAAGCCCCACGCCGATATGTATAACACAACCTCT
>JAFYUH010000007.1 GCA_017549605.1 Bacteroidales bacterium | reverse complement strand
TTGAACTAATTCTGGGAAGTTCTTTTCAATGAAAGCAACGTATGATGGGCAGCATGATGTTGTCATCAAACCTTTTTCTTTCCATTCTAATGCTTCGTTATATAAAGTTACGTCAGCACCGAGAGCTGCTTCAACAACTTGATGGAAACCAAGTTTTTGGATTGCTGTAACAACCTGTGATGGTCTGCCGAAACGGCATTGGCTTACGATAGCTGGAGCGATGACAGCGTATACTTTATACTTAGTGTTGTTCTCTGAACCCTTCAACATGTCGATGATGTCGAGAACATAAGATTTGTCTGTGATAGCGCCGAAAGGACATTTGTAGACACATGCGCCGCATGAGATACATTTGTCGTTGTCGATCTTAGCTTTCTTGTTTTCGTCAATAGAAATAGCTTTAACCTTACAACTTACCATACATGGACGATGTTGCATGATGATTGCTGAGTAAGGACAAGCTTTTGCGCACTTACCGCATTCGATACATTTTTCCTTATCGACTACAGCGCGTTGGTTTACGATTGTGATAGCGCCTTTAGGACATACGTCATGGCAAGCGTGTACCATACAGCCACGGCATGCAGGTGTAACCATTACGCCTTCTGCTGGACATTCGTCGCAAGCGATATCGATGACTTCTACTGGGTTAGGGTTGTTTCTGTCGCCGCCCATTGCCAATTTGATTCTATCTTGGATGATAGTTCTTTCTTTGTAGATACAGCAACGGATTTGTGGTTTTGGACCTGGACAAATCACTTTAGGAATTTCGTAATAAGCTTCTTCCAAACCGCCTTCGTATGCACGACGGATAACTTCTTTCAAAACGTTGTACTTTACAACTTGAACGTTTGTGTCAAAGACTCTTTTGTTTGTACTCATATTTTTAAAAATTAATCATAATTCAATATTACTGTCTTACCCATAGCACGCATATTTTCTGCGAGTTTTTCTACGAGTTTTAATTTCATTGTTATGTCGATAGGCAGACCTTGGTGTGCCACGTTGACGCTCTGTCCGACGAAAAATTTTATATGTGTTGCTTCTTCAAAAAGAACGTTAGCCAGGAGAGAAGCTCCATCTTGTTTCGTAAATATCTTTGGCGTTAAAGAATTGATAGAGATATACTTCTCTGATAATTCAAGAAGTCTCCTCAATGTAAGAACGCCTTCTGTCGCAAGGTCAACGCCTTCAATAAATCCTATTGGTGGCACATCTTTATCCGGGAAGTCAAAGCTGGTGCGGAGTGGTTTATTAAGGTAACGAGCTACTATCTGAGAGCTTGTTCCACCGCACACTACAGTCTTATCCGCTCCTTCCAGAAATTGTTCAACATAGAAATTATCTTTTTCCTTATCTACAGGAGGGCCTACCATGATATTGACATTAAGACGACGACGTATCTTCACTGCTGCGACAGTAGTATCGTCGCCTGGCTTGTCGAGATACAAGTCGTTGCAAGCAGATGTCAGGACACATGCCATTGCTCTTGCCGACATCGTTGGCTTCAAGCTTCTGTCGAGATATTCCATAATCTGTTTGCGTTCCCATCCGAAGTTGAGAATCTGGCCCATTCCGGCGTGTACTATTCCGTCAGACATAACCATGATGACGTCGTTTTCTTCAAGGTTAAGTTCCGATTTATACACAGTCTTGCCGCATATATCCAGTTTCACTCTTTCAAAGTCGGTGCATTTTCCTCTATGATAATATATAGCCTGCGGGTTATCGAATTCATAAAGGAAGCCTTGCCCCTGGACGTTAGCATGTATCAATGAGAATGTGGAATATGCAATACCTCTTACCTGACATACCGGTAAAGTCTGAATCAGTGTTTCGACACATTCGTCAATATCAATACCGTTTGCAGCCATTGTGCATAATATCTTTGATGTAAGAGTTGATAGTATGTTGGCTTTCACGCCGCTGCCAAGACCATCGGCAAGCACCAATGTGGTATAGTCGCCATCGACTATGCATACTACATTGTCGCCGCATAGTTCTTCGCCGAACTTATTCACCGAGGTACATCCATATTCCAAGCACAACTCCATCACTTAGTTCCTTTCTCTGGACGCTCATCAGAAAGCGTCTTCTTCAATTTCAACAATGCGACTTTTGTCTCAGCGGTCGTCTCGCCAAGAAGCGACGCGATTTCCTGAGCAACACTCATTTGTTTCTTGATGACTTCGTCGGTGGTCTTCAATGTCTCCATCTTGACCTTGTTAATTTCATTATCATAATTAACCTGTTCCGACACGTCCATCAAAATGCCGAAGAGCATATTCTGATCCTTGAGGTAAGTAATTGCCATATCGACATATTTACCTGTCGAAGGAACGAACATCTTCTCGACCATGACATTACGTTTTTCGTTATATGCGATCATGAAGTCGACGAGGTTAAAGAAATCTTTAGCATGACGACCTTCTGCATGAGGATCGTTGATGCCGAGGAGTTCTCTACCTTTGTCATTAATATCCTGGATATAGAAATCCGAGTCTAACAGAATGATGCCGTTAGGACTATTTTGTATAATCTCATAAGAAAGAGACTCAGCGCGCTCACGCATGTAAGGGAGACAGATCTCAGCGTCGGTGTAACCGTTATATACAGCCCAGGCCTTGTCGCGGCAGGTATCATAACCGCAAGCAGAACAATTGAGTTCGTCTTCAGGTTTATGTTTACCTATTTTCGCCAAGATGCATTTTATCTCGCGTTCCGGTGGCGGAATGCTGTTGTTTCTTATGCGAGGATATGACTTATCAAGATCTATATTATGTTCCTCATATTGATGAGGAGCCAATGTTCTGATGTCGTTCTTATAATATTTCAACACGTCGGATGTAGCTTTAATGCTACCGCCTTTGATATTGACACTAAGGCTACAAGGACCGTTGACGCAGCCGTCCTTACATATATTCATCTCAAGGAAGACATTCTCGAGGTTTTCGATATTCTGCAGAGCATCGACGCAACGGTCAGGACCGTCGACAGCCATATAGTCGTATCCTTTAGGAAGTTCAGGGAACGACTTAAGTACGCCATGGCTTATAGGATAAGCTTTCGACAGGCAAGCCGTAGCTCTCTTATTTTCAAACGAAATGTCTATTATCTCATCGAGGACGATGTTTTTCTCCGCGAACAATTCCTGCATATCATCGAATGTCAACACGCCGTCGATGATACCGCTTTCTATCGCCTCGCGTTTCTTGGCGATGCAAGGTCCGATGAAGATGACTTTAGCATCAGGATGCTGCTGTCTTATCATTTTAGCGTGAACTATCATTGGAGAATCGACAGGAGCGAGATACTGCAATGCTTTAGGGTAATAAGTCTGGATGAGACGGCACACTGCAGGACATGCTGAGGTGATGAAATTCTTGAATTGTTTTGACTCCAACAATGTCTTATATTTCTGTGTCACAAGTTCCGCTCCATAGGCAGTCTCTTCTGCATCGAAGAAACCAAGTTTTGCCAAAGCGATTCTGAACACGTTGAAATCCTTCAGTCCGAAACTAGAGAGAAACGACGGAGCGACACTTGCGATGACTTTTGCTCCGCTGTCAAGGATCTGCTTTACCTCACTCAACGAGCTATGAACTATCTTGGCATTCTGAGGGCATATCAAGGTACAACGACCGCACAAGATACAACGGCTCTCGATGATACGAGCCTGATGGTTCTTGACCTCGATTGCTTTAACAGGACACTCACGAAGACATTTGTAGCAGTCCTTACACTTAGCGTTTCTAAATTCCAGATAATCCGCCATGTTTTTTTAAAATTATAAAAATCGACGAAATTATGTTTAGCGATTATAAGTTCAATAAAGGATAGACCTCTTTTGCAAAGAATTCTTCTGCGTTGTCTTTGTTTACGTTATGGATGAAAAGGCAGTCTTCACCGAGTTTTTGCACTGTAGGTCCATCGAAACCTTCCGCTTTCACAGTGACGCCTTCAGCGCAGAAGCCGAGGCAGAAACTAGCTTGAAGATCAACGATGTCTTCTACATCATATTTTTTCAAAACTTCTTTAAAGGCTTCGATAACATCGTAAGAACCTTTCAAATGGCATGAGCTGCCAACGCATACTTTAAGAGTAGTCATATCAAAAAACTTTATATCTTGTTGACAATTGATTCAAAGCGGATTAAGTTCTCAAAACATCGCCTCGTCAAAAAGGCATTCAATCCCTCTAAATCGAGCAACAAATTTAGTAGTTATTTTTTTCTAAACCAATGTTTTTTTAAGATTTTTTTTGGGATGGAAAAAGATGCGGCAATGAACATCTTATTATTTTCAATGTGTTCATTGCCGCATCTCCTAGCAATCAAAGTTCAGTGTTCAGTGTTCAGAGTTCCCGAACATCGACTCAAAATATTTGTCACAGAATGCCTGAATGTATTCCTCGTATTTACGATCTATCGCAGTATCATCTGAATACTTACCTATCTGTTTCTGCCAACCAAGTATAAACGTTGACTTTATCTTCTGCAGGCAAACCTTAGGAGAGCCATCCATTTCTGACTTCCTATCAAGTTCCGCTTGTTTACGTTCTTTATACTTATAAAGAGCTTCGCCGTATGTCCTTGTATCGTCATCGCCATACAAACAAAATACCTCTTGTGCAATCTCACGGCACAACTCACGTTTAGATTCTATTAAATTTTCCATATTCTCCTTCATTTATATTCTAATTTTCTTCAACATTATCATCCACATATCCAACAACTTCCAACAATCTTTTTTTAAGCAAGGCTTCCCTTTCTTTAATAAAAATCTTGAAATCCTTTATATCCAAGCTTACATTTTCAGGAATAAGCTGAAATTTCTTATCTATCTTATTTTTCTCAACCCATTCCTTCAATGAAGTGGCGTTTTTAGACTCATTGACATATCCATTTAGCAGCTGCAAATTAACCACCGAGTTGTAATTATCTTTATCTTTATAGAATTTGTAAGTCTCTTCATCCATGTCATCTTTTCTTCTAAGACCTGTGAAATAACTTTTCGGATGAAGATGATCTTTATGGAAACGCTTATTATTATAATCGAGGTGAGCATACAGCAACGACAATATTGAATAGCAATAAGGATCGTCAATATCAGTATGCAACAAACTATCTATATAATCTGATGTAAGATATAAATTTTTAGTAGGATTACCTTTGAACGCTTCTTTAATGTCTTCCAATGGAAAACCCTTCTCTTCAGTCTCATTCATGACACTTTTGATTTTTGTCAAAATTGTATCAGACTGACCGCCGAATACTTTTTTAAGCAAAGACAGGCAAAGCCACTTGCGAATCTGTTCTTTCTCGTCTTTATTGTAAGTAGGTTTTGTTATCTCGGTTTCAATTTCTTTTGTATATATGTAATAAGCAATAGGAATGACAGCGTTTTTTGATGTCAAGTTCGATTCGTTGAATCCCCACGATTTAAGCAAGTTGAATGCTGCGACAATAGAACCATCTATTCTATCCCAGTTATCTTCAAACTTTTTAATCATATCGACTTTAAAATTCTTTATCTGGAACTTGATATTATCATTGAACAAGAATAAACATGTCTTCAGAATAAAGTCAGTGTTTATTTTAAATCCACAATCATACACTTTCTTCTCCAGTTCCTCCATAGCTTTTCTTGCATCCTTATCCTTGTTTTCCCATTGCGAAGTCGTTTTAGACATCAATAAGTCGGAGAAACTTAATTTTGTTCCGCCACTATTGGTTCTCACAAAAATATCCAATACCTCTTCTTCTTTTTGCGAGTCTTCCTCATAATAATTTATGATAGCATCTTTGAATACTATCCTATATAATTTCTTTAAAGTTTTACTCGCAAATCTATAATTTGCAAAATTATCTTTCGTCAAATTATGTTCTTCGAAATAATCTGAAACATCTTCTTCTTCCTTATAAAAAAGGATATCATTTACCTTAAACCATAGAGACTCTGGATTTTTTTCCTTTTCTTTTTTCAAATCACTTTTTGACAGAAACGCAAAATTATAAAGCATATTACGCTCGTCTTCTTCAAGCAACTCTTTTGAAATATCTAAATACAGATGTTTCTCTTCAGTAATATTCTTTCGAGGCACTTTACATGAATAACTGCCACACAATCCAAGATATATACTTGTAAGTCGTTGTTGACCATCTATTATAGCCTCAAATTCACCTAATGCTTTAGTATCTATATGTTTGTTATTTTTTCCATTCAACTCATCGTATGTTCTAAGGAACTCATAAAACATTAGGTTTTCTTTAATTTCATCATCTGCGACTTTCCAGAACATAAAAGAATTTATAGGATAGCCTCTCATTATACTATCAAAAAGAGCTTCAATCTGTTCTGTTGTCCATACATATTTACGTTGAATAGCAGGAATCAAATACTTATTTACAGCGATATTATTTAAAACCTCTTTTATTGTAATTGCATTTTTATATGAACCCATAATATTAACTTTTACGACTAATATTGTTTGAATTAAATTATTTTTTATAGAAATGCTGATATATTTTGCTGTTATGCAATCGTTTCTCGTTTATCCACATTTTTATCACATCTGCAGTCGTACGATATTTCACGAAACCGATGCTGCGCAAAAAACGATATGCACGTTCATTGGTGACAAGGCACGCTGTTCTGACTTTGACGCCTTGCGACAAAACAGCTTCTATCATCAGCATCATGCCCCGATAATGAAAAAGGGTGGAAGTCATAGTATTATTCCACCCTCCGCCATGTATAGATACTGTGTTTAAAGCCTTACGCTCTTTTAAGACATATACAAACCCCACTGGATTAGCCGTCGCATTTTCGTACAAGACAAAACCTCTGATTCTATAAGGATACGAATCAAACAAATTCTGTAGTTGCTCTTCCGAGTCGATGTCAAAAGCGATTTTATGCCATTCTTCCAGAGAGAACTTCGACACTATATCATCGCCATTCTTGTATGGTTTCCAACTTAATATGGCATCACCGATAATAGAGTTTGTATCAAATATTGAAAGAACATCACACATTATCAATAATCAGTGTTTTGACCTTTATAATTTATCTTGATATCTGAAAATTTTGCACCACTCCCATACTTTTTGTATAACGCCTTCAAAATCTCGCTCTCTGTTGGAGCGTCAAGACCTTTAAGTGTGACATTTGTTCTGCCATTATTATATATCACAGATATATTGACAAACCATTTTACTTCCTTTTCTGTTCTTTCTTGAGTTACTTCATTATTTGCACTTGCTCCCATAACTATAATTTTTTAAAAATAAAGCCTACTCTATTAAGGATTTTCGGCTTCCTCCCATTATTTTATAATACGATTAATCAAGGTCGATATCAACATAAACTTCAAATCCATCGAAATCTATTAGAGCTTTATCTTCACACCAACTATCAAGCTGTGTTTTGTAAACAGCATTTGCCAACCAGAAGAAAATCATTGCAGGAATGCCTTTGAATGTTATATCATATAACTCTTGGACTTCGTATGCTACAACATATTTTTCCATAAAGCGATAAATTTCAGTCTGTGTAAGACTTAACTCATCGACATTTATTTTAATATCTCTTTCACATTTTCCATAGAAAAACTTTTTTATAGTTTCTATTTCCTCTTCTTCTTTCCATTTACCCAGCTCAACTGTTACCTGTTTCTGATATTCATCTTCTTGATCATCATAATCATACATTGCATATATTCTTTCTCCGTCATTATTGAAGAAGCAATCGAAGAAATTAATCGTTTCTTCTTTTTTATCTTGTTCCTTTACAAAATTACCATCTTTGTCAATATAAATCCAAGCGCCATCATCTGTCAGCACCTCTGCCATGCCTTTTTCAAAGTTACAAGCATAATCATATTGACAAGGAATGACTTCTTTACCGGTTTTATCCATAAATCCGTACTTGCCATCAATAACGATTCTTGCTAAGCCTTCATAGAAAATACCCCAATCTTTAGGATTGCCTATACAGTCATATTTGAATGGTATGATTTCATTTCCTGTTTGGTCGATAAATCCATATTTCCAACCCTTTTTCACTTTTGCCATACCATTACTGAAATCATCAGCTTTATTATATATACATGGAATTACTACTTTACCTGTTTCATCAGCAAAACCATACTTGCCATCTTCTTTAACAACATTCAGAACATTCTCTTGAATTTCCGCCACTACAGTTCCTTAATTTTCCTCTACTTCACCGACGACTTCAAACTCATAACCGAGTTCTTTCACCTTTGCCATGAATGGATCGAAGAAAGTCTTTGAAAAATATTTCCATGCGAATGCCTTGCCGCCTCTTACGTCGATCTCGTCGCCTTCGCCGAGGAAGTAGTCGCCGCCAGCCGTGCCGTCGCTGGTAAAAATTGTCAATGCCTGCTCGCGTGATGCAACCATAGGATATTTTTGAACTTCACCGAAAACTTTTTGGAGGTCTTCGAGTCTTGCTTCTGGATGCTGGTCAGCATAATATCTCACAACTGCCTGGCAGAAACGATTCTTTTGTGTATATTCTCCTCCGTTGAAACGATAAGTTACCTTTGCTCTTTTACCTCTTTCCTTGACAGGAGCCATATTGACGAGGTCGCACAATTTCATATCATTTTTAGCAAGCTTCTTATTATCTGGAGATGCGATCTGCACCTTGATGCCATAGAGTTCTTCCATGAAGTTTTCGAAAACGCCTACTAAATCTTGTTCGCCGCATTCAAACTCGCCGCCTTTAACATCGCCTTCACCTCTGATTGATGCCAATGTCGCATCGTCGTCAGCGAAATGGTTCTTATAATATACTCTTAATACTGCGCCAAATGAGTCGAAGAAATTTTCTTTCAAAGTCTTGACTTTCATACTACCGCTAACCTTAAATTGTGCCATAACATTAAATCTTATATGTTTATAACTTATTTTTATTACTATCTGAAATGTAAATTACACCTCATTTGTTTGGACTTTCAAAGTACGTCATTAAACATAATTTTTCAAAAGTTCTTTTTGGTTCTTTTAAATAGTCAACGGACAACAAGATGGTGCCTGAGCTCAGCGACGATGATTAATACGAACCACTTCGCCTGTTTAAAAACAACAAAACGACATTTTTTTTAAAAACTGTCGTTTTCAATAGACAATTTTATTATATTTGCATTCCGTAAAAGTATAATACAATGGATAAATTATTAGAAAAGTCACGTAAAAAAATAGCGGAAATATCTACTGATTATGTTAGAAAAATTCATGAGGACATTGCATGGGATGACAGATTAGTAGCGATTTTAGGTGAAAGAGGTGTTGGGAAAACAACGCTGATACTGCAACATATCAAGTTATACGACAACACGCCAACAGCACTTTATGTCACCGCTGATGATTTATGGTTCACTTCTCACACCATTGTAGATCTCGCCGATACATTCTATAAAAATGGAGGTCGTACACTTTACATCGACGAGATACATCGTTATCACAACTGGTCGGTTGAACTGAAAAACATATACGACACATACACCAGCCTCAAAGTCGTATATACAGGTTCCTCCATTTTAGATATTCATCGTGGCGGTGCAGATCTAAGCCGACGCCAGTTGGAATATACAATGTACGGACTTTCATTCCGCGAATACCTGTTGTTGGCTCACAACATAGAAATGCCGATTTATACTCTCGATGACATCGTATCAAACCGTGTAAAATTTCCTTCAGGCGACAATCGTCCTATAGCATTATTCAAAGAATATATGCGTGGTGGATATTATCCTTTTTTCCAGCAGATAGACAGTTATTCTCGTTTACAACAAATTGTGAATCAAACATTAGAAGTTGACATTCCTAAATTTGCCGAACTAACGATGACAACCATTGAGAAACTGAAAAGACTTATGTACGTCATAGCACAGAGTGTTCCATTCAAACCTAATTACTCCAAATTGGGACGCGACTTAGAATGTCACCGCACTTCGGTGAGTGACCTTGTTCTATTACTCGACAAATCACATCTTGTACAAATATTACGCGACGACAGTTTCGGTGTCAGTTCATTAGGTAAAGTAGATAAAGTCTATCTTGGCAACACTCACTTGGCATACGCATTATGTGACACCACACCAGACGTAGGCAATTTACGAGAAACTGTATTCATAAGTTTAGTCAAACCTAAACACGATGTAATGGCATCATCGGTCTCCGACTTTAAGGTAGGAAAATACACTTTCAAAGTTGGAGGCAAAAACAAAAAACAAAAGCAGATACAAGGAATGGAAAACGCTTTTATCGTCAAAGACGACATAGAATACGGATACCTCAATGTCATTCCGCTTTGGGCTTTTGGATTCTTATATTAACTATTGTACTTTTTTCGGTCGCTGAGTTTGCAGTGCTTTCGACGCAAGTCTTTTGCCTTTTGCCATAAAAAAAATGATGTCCCGAAAGACATCATTTTTTCTATCAAGCAACAAGATTATCAATCTCTTCTATCATACCAGTTACCATCTTGATCCTTAACTTCCCAACTCTCGCCGTAGAAATGATAGATTATTTTTGCTTATAACTCATTTTTTAAATCAATTCAATTTATCTTCCTTATCCAAAACATGAAGACATAAAAAACATAAAGAAAGTCGCGACTTTCTTAGTTGTTTCTTAGCAAGTTTCAAATGATGCGCATTCATCATCCACCACCATATCAAACACTTCTGCTTCTTCATTTTCAGGATAATAGCAGTCGCTTCCCATAGTGCCAAAAACCACACCATCATATATCATTTGTGGAATGATATAATCGTGTGCGCACATATAATCTTCAGGGATAGGAATATATTCTTCATCAAAGTCTGTCATAAGCAATTCCAACTTATTTATATCAAACTCCTCGTTTGCAGGTATGCTAATACATCCTAATGTTTCAAGATGACCCCATACATTTACTCTAACCCTTACTTCTGCTTCCTCATCATCCTCATCAATTATTCCTTCACTTATAAGGCTTTCTCTAATCCATCTTTGATCATCTTTAATCAAGATTTCATCAATATTACATACGTTTTCACCAATTCCTTTATAATCTTCTAATGAAATGTTTTTAGCCTTTTTCCCCAATTCTATCAACTTAGACGCTGTAATATCATTTAAACCACGCCAAAATGTTTCATCTTCTCCAATTTTAAGAGCGCCGTTGCCTTGCTCAAAAACAACATCATCCTCTGTACCGCGTATTTTATATCCGTGACTATAAGACACTTCACCTTCTTCCAACTCAAATAAATCATCACCCATTTGTCTTATATTAAGGCTATCATATTCATATTCACTTTTCTCGCCATTATCATTAACACAAACAGTTAAGTCATTATCTTCACTAAAGAGATACGCAAATTCTACGCAAGGTACCTCCATATCCTCATCATCTGCGGCATAAAACTCAACAGTGATACCTTGTCCTTTAATAGTTACTTCAACCTCTTTTAATTCAACATTATCAGAATTATCAGAAAGATTATCATTTTCCTGTTGTTCGTTTTTATCTTCTGTTTCACCTACGACTTCAAACTCATAACCCAATTCATTTACTATTTTCATAAATGGTTCAAAGTAAGTCTTTGAAAAATATTTCCATGCGAATGCCTTGCCGCCTCTTACGTCGATGTCGTCGCCTTCGCCGAGGAAGTAGTCGCCGCCAGCCGTGCCGTCGCTGGTAAAAATTGCCAATGCCTGCTCGCGTGATGCTACCATAGGAAACTTTTTACTAACATAGAAAACTTTTTGCAGGTCTTCGAGTCTTGCTTCCGGATGCTGGTCAGCATAATATCTCACAACTGCCTGACAGAAACGATTCTTTTTTGTATATACTTCGCCATTGAAACGATACGAAGCCTTATTTTTAGATTGTGCCATAACCTTAGATTTTAATTGTGTTTCACATCTTTTTTAGTTTTACAAAGAAAAATATTACCTCACCATTTTCAAAAGTTCTTTTTGGTTCTTTTAAATAGTCAACGGACAACAGACTTCATCCATACTTTTGCCATTAGTCATTA
>JAFYUH010000083.1 GCA_017549605.1 Bacteroidales bacterium | reverse complement strand
GCTTCTGCCAAAGCCTCTTCGCGTGTAGCGTGAGCGGTGTGACCTTCTTGCCACAAGAACTCAGCAGTACGGAGGAAAGAACTGGTACGCATTTCCCAGCGGACTACGTTAGCCCATTGGTTGCACAAGATTGGAAGGTCGCGATAACTCTTGATCCAGTTGCGATATGTATCCCAAATGATAGTCTCTGAAGTAGGACGAACTATCAATTCTTCTTCCAAGCGAGCGTCTGGGTCGACGACAACGCCAGCACCATTAGGATCATTTTTAAGACGATAGTGAGTTACAACAGCGCATTCTTTAGCGAAGCCTTCAACGTGGCTAGCTTCCTTGCTGAAGAAACTCTTAGGGATAAACAATGGAAAATATGCATTGACGTGACCTGTGTCTTTGAACATTTTGTCGAGAGCATCTTGCATGAACTCCCAAATTGCATATCCGTAAGGTTTGATAACCATACAACCTCTAACTGCAGAATTTTCTGCCAAGTCAGCTTTTGAAACAAGATCATTATACCACTGGGAATAATTCTCTTGACGAGATGTTAAATCTTTTGCCATCTTTATTTTGGTATAGTATTTGTATATTTTTTAAAGTGCAAAAATAAAAAAAAATTGTACATATTTATAATTTTAAACAGCATAAAAATGGAACGTTTTAAAATTTTAGCAATCGCCTTAGGATTATTACTAACATCATGTTCTACAAGCAATAATGTCATAAAAGATGACGCTTATTATTCACCTTTCGACAATGATGGAAAATCCGACAAAGAATTAGTAGTTTCAGAGACTGGAACATTCAACACATCCGGCATAAGCAGCAATTCTCAATATGACTACCAAGCATATTACAGCGAGAGCGCGACACAGGTACCAAAGGCCGAACCTACATACGAAAGAACAGAAACCGTAACCGACACCAACGGTGTGGTTTATACAAGCACAGAGACATATTACGACGATAGTTATAAAAGCTACGGCGGTTATCTCGAAGATAATTATGACTATTACTATGACGACGATGAAGAAGACGACTGGAACACCAACCTCTACGTCGGCTTAGGTTATCCTTATGGCGTCTCCTTAGGATTCAGCTACGGCTATCCTTACTACTACCCTTCTTATTATTATCCATATTATTATAATTGGTATTACGATTGGTGGTGGACTCCTTATTATCACCATTACTACCCTATTTACCCAACATATCCGATATACCCTTCATATCCACCACATAAACCAGGACATGGAGGACATAAGCCACATCCGGGCGGCGGATTGAATCCAGCACCTACAAACCCTAGACCTAACGGTCCAAGCGGAGGATTACAGGTTGCAGGCAATAGCAACAGACCTTCATCTGAAGGATTAAGACCCTCATCTGCTTCAAGACCATCAAGCACAGCACGTCCTTCCGGCAGCTCTCGTCCTTCAAGCAACGACAGACCTTCAAGTGTATCTCGTCCTACAAACACTAACCGTCCGTCAAGTACATCTCGTCCATCAAGCAGCAGTACAAATACAACAGAACGCAAGTCATACTCACCAGCAAGCAGCAACCGTCAAGTACGCTCAAGTTCGGAATATGTAAGACCAAATTCTAGTTCTTCATCAAATAGAAACAGTACAAGTGTAAGCAGACCTAGTAGCAGCAGTTCTTCTTCAAGAAGCAGTTCAAGCGTAAGCAGACCTAGTAGCAGCAGCTCTTCTTCAAGAAATAGTTCAAGCGTAAGCAGACCTAGTAGCAGCAGTTCTTCTTCAAGAAGCAGTTCAAGCATAAGCAGACCTAGTAGCAGCAGTTCTTCTTCAAGAAGTAACGGCGGAAGCAATATGGGCGGAAGCTCTAGACCTAGCGGCGGCGTAAGACGATAAAAACCAATAGTTATGAAAAAGATATTTTTAACATTATTAGCCTTGCTGCCTTTCTGCATCAGCGGACAAAGCATCTATGATGTGTACAACCTATCCACATCATACTACCAAGGCACAGCAAAAAGCATGGCAATGGGCAACGCTATGGGCGCTGTCGGACAGGACTTCTCTTCCATCAGCATCAACCCTGCAGGTTTGGGCTTGTTCAGAAAGCCGACATTCACGTTCAGCTCGTCAATAAACACGACATACACCGAGTCTAAACTAAACGGCATTTGGGCAACAGACTCAAGAGCAAAATTATCAGTAGACAACATAGGTTACGTCGGAATAAACACAAACAACGAAAAAGTCGTGAACTGGGCATTCGGCATGAACAGGACCAACAACTTCAACAATCAGATATTCGTCGACGGATACAACGACAGCAACTCTTTGATAGACGCCTATTTCGCAGAGATCATCGCCAACGATATTTATGATAAAGAAGAATTGAATTATTATTCTCCATCTTACATATATCCATTATGGGAGACATATCTCATCGACTTTGAAGCTGACGGTTCATTAAACACACCAGTTCCAGCCGGCGGATTAAGACAGTTAAAAGGCGTATGCTCTTGGGGCGGCACATACGAATGGACAGTGTCAACAAGCATCAACCTCAACGAGAAGTTATTCCTCGGCGTCTCCATCAATATGCCACAAGTATCTTATAAAAGAATCAGCGATTACGAAGAAGCTTTCGAATATAACTCAAAAGAATATTTCTGGATGCAAGAAGAAGCTCTCGCCACAACAGGCTGGGGATTCAACAGCAAGTTCGGCATCATAGCTTTCCCTTGCAGATGGATGCGTCTCGGCGCTTCATTCCACACGCCTACAACATACAATCTGACCGACAGCTGGAGAACAGAGACATATTCACACCTAGAGTTCGGCAATTATGAATGGAACGTTCCTACATCTTATTTCAGTTACACCTTAAGAACTCCTTGGAGAGCCAACGGCAGCGCTGCATTCATATTCGGCAACTTCGGAATGATAACCGCCGACTGCGAATATGTTGACTACAGCAAGATAAGAATATACGATTTAGAGTACGACTATAGCGATTACAACCAATTCATCTCTGAGACATTCAAGCCAACGATGAACCTCAGATTGGGAACAGAATGGCGTTACCATAGCATGTGCTTCAGAGGCGGCTACTCATTCTACGGAAGCCCTTACGGAATCGGCGACAAAGATTACAGAAGAAATGCATTGTCATGCGGTATTGGCTACACACAACATTTTCTCACAATAGACTTCGCTTATATGTACACGCTGCAGAACCACAACTACAACTTATACTCTCAATACACGAACTACTACAACGAAGTCGCTCCCGATTTGATCGTAAAAGAAAACACCAACATACACAGTCTGGTCGTTACTTTAAGACTTAAACTATATTAAGAAAGTCAACAGACTACAGACAACAGTCAACAGACTTCATTCAGGTTTTATGTAAAACAAAAAAGGTTGCCAATTTAATTGACAACCTTTTTGTTTCATTTATATATACTTAAAATCAATCTGCAATTTCATTGTGGTACATATCAACGATATCTTGGTCGATCAAGATACGGCCGCAGTATTCACAAACGATGATTTTCTTGTGCATACGGATATCAAGTTGATGTTGTGGAGGAATCTTGTTAAAGCAACCGCCGCAAGCATCACGTTCAATCTTAACGACTGCTAAACCGTTGCGAGCATTCTTTCTGATACGTTTGTAAGCTGTAAGAAGACGTTCTTCAATAAGTTGTTCACTTTCTTGTGAGCGAACCATGAGTTCTTGTTCTTCTTTTTCAGTTTCTTCAACGATTGATGACAATTCGTTTTTCTTGAGTTCCAAGTCGCCTTTGCGTTCTTCGAGACGTGCTGTTGTTTCGCTCAAAGAGATCTTCAACATTTCTGATTTCTTTGTGCAGTCGTTGATACGTTTTTCGCAAAGTTGAATATCCAATGATTGGTATTCGATTTCCTTTGTCAATGATTCGTATTCACGATTGTTGCGAACGTTATTTTGTTGTTCTTCGTATTTCTTGATAAGAGCTGTAGCTTCTTTGATTTTATTTTTGTATTCAACGATATCGTTTGAGAACTTTTCCAACTCTTCGTTATATTTAGCGATACGAGTTTCCATACCTGCTATTTCGTCTTCGAGGTCTTGAACTTCTAGAGGCAATTCACCGCGGATGATACGGATTTTATCTATCTTAGAATCAACCTGTTGTAAAGTATACAATTCAATAAGTTTTCTTTCAACAGTAATTTCGTGTTCTTCAGCGTTGTGTTTTAAGTTTTCCATATATTTTTTTACGATTTAATATTAAACAAAGTAATTAACAGAGTTAGTATTTACCCTCGAAATTTGAACTGCAAATTTAGGATTTTTTTTGAGAATAATATCAGCAAATAATTGTTTTGTGAATTGTTCTGTCTCAAAATGTCCCGCATCTACTATAAGTATCTCATTATCAGCCTCAAAGAAATCATGATATTTTAAATCAGCTGTAATGTAAGCATCTGCGCCACAACGTTTTGCGTCACCAATCAAGAACGAGCCAGAACCGCCACAGATAGCAACTTTCTTAATCGGCTTGTCAAGCAATTCCGTATGACGTATCGCTCCTACGTTTAATTTTTCCTTAATTATCTTTAAGAAATCTTTCTCCGACATTTCATTTTCCAAATATCCTATCATTCCGCTTCCGACTTGAGTTTCCGAGTCGCTGAGATGCTGAGATGCCGAGATATTAGGATGTAAAATGTTTAGATTTTTCAAGCCCAGCTGCTCTGCCAGAACACGATTTACGCCATAAAAACTATTGTCGATATTAGTGTGCATCGCAGCGATGGAAATGTCGTGTTTAATCGCTTTGGTGATGATTCTTCCAGTAGTGTCATCCACCAGAATATTTTTCAATCCCTTAAAGATCAAAGGATGATGACTTATCACTAGATGAAATGAATTTTCTATAGCCTCATCAATGACTTTTTCTGTAAGATCTAAAGTCAACAACACTTTATCAACCAAGGCGTTAGCATCACCGACAAGAAGTCCTGAGTTATCGTAGCTTTCCTGCCAATGAATAGGTGCGACTTCGGTGATATAAGACAAAATTTCAGAGACTTTATTCATTTTTATTTTTTTGCTAAAATACGATTTTTTTGTCATTTATAGTTTGTTTTTCAAGAAAATAATTGTAAATTTGTTCAATTGTTAAAAATCATGAAAAGGTTATTATTGCCCATATCGTTTCTCTATTCCATTGTCTTATTTTTAAGACATAAGCTATACGATTGGAACATATTAAAATCAAAGAGTTACGACATACCAAACATCTGCGTAGGCAATCTTAATTTGGGCGGCACAGGCAAGACTCCTCATATAGAATATCTCACAAATCTTCTGTCTGACGAATACAATGTAGCGATTCTAAGTCGCGGCTACGGACGCAAGACCAAAGGCTTCATCCTTGCCGACGAGACTCATACTCATCACGACATCGGCGACGAACCTCTTCAATATTTCAAAAAGTTCAATAACATTAAAGTCGCTGTGGATGAAAACCGCCGCGAAGGAATAGAACGACTCCTTCAGGAAGGAAAGGCTCCTCAAGTCATACTCCTCGATGACGCTTATCAGCACAGGAAAATCAAGCCTGGACTAAACATCTTATTGACAGACTATTATCAATTATACTCAAATAGCCATTTGGTTCCAGCAGGAAATTTGAGAGACATTAAAAAAGCAGCACACAGAGCTGAGATAGTTGTCGTGACAAAATCACCGAACGTAATAACTCCTTATTACAGAAGAGACGTGGAAGGAAGCCTCAAACTCCAGCCTCATCAGAAGATATTCTATTCTTATATCGAATATCTCGACTTCAAGCCATTCAGCAAGATCAGCTATAACACTGACATCAAAGAAGCCAAGACTGCATTGCTTTTATGCGGAATAGCAAACACTTATTCTTTGGAAGATCATATAAAGAGAAAATACAACACCATTTCGAAAATAAAATTCAACGATCATCATAGCTTTACAGAAAAAGACATTGATATGATCATTGAAAAATATAACAGCATGATAGGTAAAAACAAAGTAATCATCACTACTGAAAAAGACGCCATGAGATTGATTAACTCATCGTTTGTCAGCAAGTTCGATGATATTCCTGTTTTTGTCGCGCCTATCAAAATCAAATTCCATAAAGAAGAAGGTACAAGTTTCAACGACGAAATCTTGAGTTATGTTAAAAACAATTTAGTGATGGATTAATTTTTTGAGGAGAGATGACAGAGAAGAAGATTTATTTCATCACCGACCTTCATTTAGGCGTGCCTACACTTGAAGACTCACATCAGAGAGAACTGAAGCTGATTCGTTTTTTGGATTCCATAAAAGACGATGCCGAAGCGATTTTCCTCATGGGCGACCTCTTCGACTTCTGGTTCGAATACAAGACCGTGATACCAAGAGGTTACGTTCGCTTATTAGGCAAGCTTTCGCAACTCATTGATTCTGGCATCCCTATTCATCTGTTTGCCGGCAACCACGACCTCTGGACTTTCGACTATCTTCAAAAAGAAGTCGGGATACAGTTACATCGCGAGCCAATGACGATGACACTGAAAGGCAAGACATTCTTCCTAGTCCACGGCGACGGAAGAGGTCCAGGCGACAACGGATATAAATTCCTGAAACGCGCCTTCGAATGCAAGATAAACCAGTTCCTGTTCAGATGGCTTCACCCCGACCTTGGCATCGGCTTAGCCTTAAAGTGGTCACATACGCACAGAGCGAAGAAACTGAAGAAAGAAGCAGAAGGCAACTTTTACTCTGTCGTTGAAGACACTATGTTGTATAAATACGCACAAGAACAAGCAAAAGAAAATCCGAACATCGAATATTTAGTCTTTGGCCATCAGCACAAACCGATGCAATATAAAGTCGATAACGGCGCCACTGTGACAGTCGTCGGAAACTGGATTCGAGATTTCTCTTATGCTGTCTTCGATGGAGAAAATATAAAATTAGAAATGTGGAATTAGGAATGAATGTAGAGACGTTTCAATGATTCCTAAAAATAAACACACATTGAAGCGTCTTGTTTAATGAGGAGTTGGTTGCTGAGCTTGTCGAAGCGAATAATAAAGATAAAGAAACAACGTTAAAAACAAACTGGACAAAGACTGTTGACCGTTATCTGTAGTCTGTTGTCCCAAACATAAGAAACAAATACAATTAAAATAAACAATTATGGAAATTACAAATTCTTACATCAAAGAGAACGAAAATCGTTTTTTAGAAGAGTTATTCGGATTGATTCGTATTCCTTCAATCAGTTCACAAAGTGAACATAAAGAAGACATGGTAAAATGCGCTGAATATTGGAGAGACAGCATTT
Organism: Bacteroidales bacterium; assembly: GCA_017549605.1. Classification (GTDB taxonomy): domain Bacteria; phylum Bacteroidota; class Bacteroidia; order Bacteroidales; family F082; genus Limimorpha. Next base: position 498 of record JAFYUH010000083.1, on the reverse strand, counting down.
TAGCAGCAGGCGCTGACAAGGCAGAAGTCATGCCAACAGAAGGCCACCCAGTAGTTTACGGCGAAAAGATTATCGACCCAAAACTTCCTACAGTTTTAGTTTACGGTCACTATGACGTTATGCCAGTCGACCCAATAGAATTATGGAACACCGACCCATTTGAACCAGTCATCAAAGACGGCAAGATTTGGGCTCGTGGCGCTAACGACGACAAAGGTCAGGCTTTCATGCACGCAAAGGCATTCGAGACAATGATCAAGACAAACACATTGCCATGTAACGTTAAGTTCATGCTTGAAGGCGAAGAAGAAATCGGTTCTGGCAGCCTCTCAAAATGGATCGTAACAAACAAGGATTTGGTCAAGGCTGACATCATCTTGGTTTCAGACACCAGCATGATCGACCACGACACTCCTTCTATCACAACAGGTTTACGCGGTTTGGCATATTGGGAAGTTGAAGTAACAGGTCCTAACGCTGACCTCCACTCAGGATTAT
>JAFYUH010000082.1 GCA_017549605.1 Bacteroidales bacterium | reverse complement strand
GTCGCCGCCATCTGATTTGTCTTCGATTGTGAAAGGAGGAGTCTTACTTGCATTCAAGATGTTCAACTCGTTGAGCTGAATCTCGATTTCTCCTGTTGGGATATTTGGATTCTTTGATTCTCTTTCGATTACAGTACCTTTAGCTTGGATGACGAACTCACGTCCTAAGGTACGTGCTTTTTCTATCACTTCTGCTGAACTGACGCCTTCTTGGAGGAAGAGCTGTGTCAATCCGTATCTGTCTCGGATGTCAATCCATAAGAGAGTGCCTTTGTCACGGACGCGTTGCACCCAACCGCTTAAAACGACTTCTTTTCCTGCATCAGCAAGACGAAGTTCTCCACATGTATGTGTTCTGTACATAGTTATATCTGTTATGTTTTTTAATCAAATTTGACCTACAAAAATAATGATTTTTATTTTTCTTTTATCACTTTCATACAACAATTTCTGCAATCGAAATCCAATCTGAATCGTCCTTTTTCGTTGAAGAGATATAAAGATTCTGCAGGCTTGCCTATCTCCTTGCAACATATATTGTTAGCATAACGAACGCAGTGTTTTGTCGTCATCACGACAGTCTCTTCATTAGAATGCAGTTTCTCCAATCCGTCTTCTATTATCTCAACGCCGTGACGTTCATAAAACTCTCTCGATTTCTTGTTGATGACATTGCCGAGATAACTTAAATTATCTTTTGGGAAAATTGCATTTGTCTCTGGTCTTACAAACGTCTCTCTCTCATTACGATGTTTCTCAACGAGATAAGATTTTAATTTTTCAACCAAATCCTTCTTCATCTCACCTAAGACCGATGCTCTGATGAAATAGGCGATTTGTGATTCTTCGGTCACTGTGCTTGTCGAAGTGCCAAGTTCTGCCTTCGACAGGCTCAGGCACCTATATCTATTGTCTGTTGACTGTTGTCCGTTGTCTTCAAAATCAACGTCAATCTCTTCTACAGAGAACTCAGTATCGCCCCATTGCGACAACTTGCTTTTGATGTTGTCAAGAGCCTTTTCTGTGTTGATGGCGACTTCTTTTTCTATAGATATATTTGTTGTAACGTATTCTGAATCTTCATTATATAATTTTGCTGACAAAGCGAATCCGTCTTCTGTGTCGGTGAATCTCAGACTGATCTTGATCTTTCTGTTGCCATTAGATTTCTCCAGTTCTTTTTCCCATACATTGTCGTGGTTTCTGAAGATCTTGCTTCCTTCAATCTTGAATCTCGTCGCCATCGAGATGTCAGTATTGCTTGTGATGGTCTGTGAAAGAGAACGAGTTTTGTTTTCAGCAACGGCATTAACATTGAAACCTAAGAGATTGTTTTCTCTGTCGAGGAAACAAAGTCCGTCGCCGTTATGGAGTTCTTTTCCAGTTCTGATGGTGATAGATTTATTCTTGACTTTCTCTATCGTGCCGAGATATTCGCCCATTGATTTTGGGGAATAAGGAGCGTCGATATATTTCTGTCTGCCATGGATGAAATAGTCGGTGAAGCCTCTTGAGAATGACTTCTCAGGAGCAGGGTAGAAAGTAGGGTTGCTTTCGCCGCGTGAACTTCTGCAGAGGTCGTCGCGTTTTGCAATGACTTCGTCAATTTTATTTCTGTAGTAAGCAGTGACGTTTTTGACGTAATCGATGTCTTTCAGTCTGCCTTCAATCTTGAAGGAAGAGATGCCAGCGTCGATGAGTTCTTCTATGTTTTTGCTGTTATTCAAGTCTCTTAATGAGAGAAGATGTCTGTTGCTGATCAGGCGTTTGCCGTCTTTGTTCTCGAGGTTCCAAGCGAGGCGGCAAGGCTGAGCGCATGCGCCTCTGTTGGCAGAGCGACCGCCGATGACGTGGCTGAGGTAGCACTGGCCGCTATATGATACGCAGAGAGCGCCGTGGATGAAATATTCTAAAGGCACGCTGGTTTTCGAGCGTATGTCTTTTATCTCGTCGATGCTCAGTTCTCGGGCGAGCACCACTTGAGAGAATCCGACGTCTTCGAGGAACTTCACTTTCTCTGCCTCTATGTTATGACATTGCGTTGAGGCGTGCAGAGCGATAGGAGGCATGTCGTCCATGTTCAACAGCGCCATATCCTGAACGATGAGTGCATCGACGCCAGCGTTCCAGCAGTCGTAGGCGAGCTTGCGAGCCTGATCCAACTCGTTGTCGAACAACAATGTGTTCATTGTGACATAAACTTTTGCATCGAAGAGAGCAGCGTGTCTGCACAATGCCTCTATGTCTTCGATGCTGTTGCCCACCTTCTCACGCGCACCAAAACTAGGTCCACCTATATATACTGCGTCAGCGCCATGGTTGATGGCAGCGATGCCTATTTCCAGGTTCTTCGCCGGCGATAAAAGTTCTATCTTTTTCATAGTAATATCTTACGAATTTATCAATTCTTTTGCTTTTTCGGTTAATCTGTATGCTTGTTTTGAACTATTAGGTTTGTCCTTGATTGTTGGTTCTATCAAATTAGCTTCAATAAGTGGATTCAAAATGTTTTGTTTGAATCTACTTCTATTTTTTTCATTTACATTTTCCATTAAAGAAAATAAAGTCATATTATCTGTTTTGTATAATAATCCTAATACTATTTCTGCACTATCCTTATGAACTTTTTCCATCTTAGGACAGACTTGGGACAAACTTAGGACAGACTTGGGACAGACTTGGGACAGACTTGGGACAAACTTAGGACAGACTGGGGACAGACTGGGGACAGACTGGTCTAAATCTGTCTCTTTAATATAAAATGTCATCGTCACTCTGTCGGGTTGTACTTTTTCTTCGATTATAGGATGATTCCATTTGTTGTCGTCACATCCTTTTATAATGAAATCAGCACCGCTTCCCGCTTTTTCTCCTATGCCGAGTTGTGTGAAGAATTTCTGCAAAATAGGATTTCTGCACAAACTATGATTTCCAGTGTAAAAATCATCTACAGAAACAAGCATGCATCCAGGATTGCGGAAAATAATTTTATCTTGTTCTTTTATAATCACAATGTTGCCTTGCACAGAATAATTACAATGAACCAAAGTGTTTGCTAATGCTTCTCTGATTGCTATATGAGCTGATGTTTCTTCATATCTAATCGCTCCATCGAGTTGAAATGGAACTGGTAGTGTTTGTATAAGTTTGTTGTAAACTTTGAAGAAAAATTGATATAGGTTTGCTTCCCATGTGCCATCGGGATATATTCTGTCACTCCATCGTTGTTGCAGATTATTGCTCATTTTTTCTTGATAATCTACAAAATACCATGGGGCACAAACTTGATCTGTAATACTTTCTGTTTTGCCGAACATCAATATGCCTGCTCTTGTAAAACCTTCATTCCCGTTTTCTCTGTCAATACGGTATGCTCCTAGTTTACAAAGAAAATCGAAGTCGTCCAATTCGTTCCATGGATGATTTTCTTTTTTTAATGAGAAACGCTGCCGATATGCCTTCAATGATGGAATGTCTATGTCTTTTATTGAATAGTTAATCAGAATCTGATTGTCGTATGGTAAAGTCGTGTGGTGGGCATCAGCGAACATTTGCCTGATTTCAGTCTCTGTACAATGATAATCGCCTTCATGATTTCTTTTGTATGTATTCCCAAATGGATTTCTACTTAAGAAAACAGGGCGAATATCATAACTTGCTCTTGGAATGCGAAATATTAAAATCCTATTGTTGTCAATAATAGGATCGATAACGTCTCTTTCGGTTAACATTGTTGCACTTACTTTTTCTTTGTTATGTGCGCAGTCCCAAAAACGTTTTTTATAGATGTTTATTTGCTCTTCTGTAAGATCGTCGGGAATATATTTTTTGTCTTTGTGTTTTATTCCTAATACAATAATACCACCATTAGTGTTTGCAAATGCAGAAAAAGTCTCCCAGAAACTTTCAGGAAAACCTCCTTTTGCAGATTTAAACTCTAATTCACAATTTTCTGATTCTTTGATTAAATTTCTGATCTCTTTTTCTATTGTTTTCATAATTTTAATTTTTGGTTTGTATTGGTTGAAAATATTTAGTTTGAAAGATTTGGAATACATTATATCTCATATACTTAACGAAACAAATGTATATCGAGTAATTACTTCTGCAAAGATAATTATTTATTTCTGTAAAATTGTTCCTTTGATACAAAAAATCTGATTTTTAATATCGTTTTTTCTATTAGTTTTTTACATTTGCAATGTGAAACATTCTCTTTTATCTGATGAAAAAGACACTATTATATTTTGTGGCATTTGTTTTTACGTTGTCACTGTCGTCATGCTGCGCTGTTTGGGATATGGCGGTGCTGCCTTTTGTGAAATATGATATGGAAGAGTCTGATATTAAATGGTCTAAATATCTCCCAGATTGCAACTATATTTTTTGTGAAATTGATACTTCGTTTTACGATAGTTTTTTGTATGACGAACAATATTGTACAAACAGATGGAGATTGAAGTATAAGTCTTCGGCATCAATTATACAGACAATTATGTTTGACAAAAACGCTCAATGTGTAGGTGGATATGAGTTATGTTATGGGAATGCGAAATCCCTTGACGTTTATGATGATGTCCCTATTTTTCAGAGAAACATTTATAACGATACAATTTCTGAAGTCGTGAATTTTTACAATTATGTTGATTTGTTTGATGTAGATGAAAGCAATAAAGATGAAATCATAACAACAATCGATGAGTATGATTATAATATTGTTGTGGTGTGGACTTGCTACGCCGCATATTATGTGAAACGCCATCTGCGTCAGGTGAAAAAATACATAGAAGCAAATAATGAAGAATACAAATTCAGAGTAATATACCTAGAGGTGTAAGAAATCTTAATCTAAAAAATATATTTATAAGATATTGGTTATTATTTCTTTACAAAGATATTTTAAAAATTGTAAGATGCAAGTCGCAATTTTTTCAAAAATTGTAAGATGGAGATTGCAATTTTTGTTATCTTTGCGTTTATAAATTAAAAATCATTGTGTTATGAATGCTTTGAAAAATGTATTTTTGAAAGAAATAGAATTGGTTTCAACAAAATATGTGAGATATTTACATGATGAAATTGAATGGAAGTCGAGGTTGATTGCAATTCTTGGCGCTCGTGGTGTTGGAAAATCTACACTTGTTTTACAGCATATCAAATTATATGAAGATATAAATACAACATTGTATGTTTCTGCTGATAATATTTATTTTTCAGCTCATTCTTTGTTGGAGTTAGCTAATGAATTTTATAATTTAGGTGGAAAGGCATTATATATAGATGAAATTCATAAGTATAAGAATTGGTCTCAAGAAATAAAAAATATTTATGACTCGTTTCCTGACTTAAGAATCGTATATACAGGTTCGTCTATCTTGGAACTTGAAAAAGGCGGTGCTGATTTGTCGCGTCGAAAATTGGAATATAGATTGCCAGGTCTGTCGTTCAGAGAATATCTGATGATTTCGCGTGATATCAATGTGAAAACACATTCTTTGCAAGAGGTATTGTCACATAATGTAGAATTTCCATACGCTGACTATAAACCTTTGGCGTTGTTCAAAGATTATATGAAAGAAGGTTTTTATCCATTCTTTAAGGATTATGGATATTATATGAGATTATCTTCAATTGTAAATCAGATACTTGAAAATGATATAAAAGATTTTGCGGAGATGACAACATCAACGGCTCATGCCTTGAAGAAATTGATGTATATAATAGCGCAGTCTGTTCCGTTTAAACCTAATTACAGCAAGATTTCCAATGATATAGATGTAAATAGAAAACTGGTTTCCGACCTGATGATATACCTTGAAAAAGCTCAGCTTATCAATATTTTGCGCGATAATTCTTTTGGAATAAGTTCTTTGGGTAAAGTTGAGAAAATATATCTTAACAACACGAATTTGTCTTATGCTTTGGTGGGAGATATGACTGATATAGGAAATGCCAGAGAAACGGTATTTTTGTCATTATTAAAGCCAATATACGATATTACATCATCTCCATATTCTGATTTTATTGTAGATAAGAAATATACATTTGAATTGGGAGGTAAAAACAAGAAACAGAAACAGATAAAGGATATTAAAGATTCGTATCTCGTTAAAGATGATATAGAATATGGTTCTTCAAATATAGTTCCTTTGTGGACTTTCGGATTGCTGTATTAAGATGGTTGTCAACTGTCAGTTTTCAATTGAAAAAAACGCTTCCCACATCAACTAACTCCCCTTCATATAATTCAATGAGGTTGAATCCGTTGTCTTTTAAGAATTTGTCGAGTTCTTCTTTCTCTTTTAAATGTTTCGTGCTGCCGCAGACTATCAGATTGTTCTTCCAAACACCGCAACATCCAGGGAAAAATCCATGGTCGTGACCTTCTAATTTTATCTGCTTAGGATCGATGTAGAGGATAGACGTACGTCCGTACGTCTCTACGTGAGATTCTGATGGACAAAGTCTGTTGTCTGTTGTCTGTTGTCTGTTGTCCGGAATCGACGTAATAAAAACGCCTTCCTTCAACGCCACAAGATTACATCTCGTATATCCTTGATTTACATGAATATGATTTTCATATAATGACAGAATAGTTTCATCGGTGTGTTTCAGATTATGTATCAAAGTGTTGCCGATGCCAACCGCGTTATATGGCACTGTCTCAGGATATTTCCTTCCGACTTCTTTCTTTCCTTCAGTCAGTTTTATCTTCTTTTTCTTCAGTTCTTTGACGATTCTCTTCGGCGCGTTAGGCGCGTAGACAAGTCCGTCTTTTGTTTGGAAGAAGAAAATGTCGGGATGAGCAGATATTGATTTATAAGTTATATCAGTAGGATTTAAGAACAAGACATCACCGAGTTTCTTGAGATTCCTCTTCGCTTCCTCAGGCATCCTCGAATCCGCTATTATCGTCGGTAGCTCTTCTTTTGTGGTTATCGTAAAGTTAAAGTCAGTCACTGAGCTATCTTCTTTAGCCTTTAGCCTTTCATCATTAGCCTTAAATTCAACACTCTCAAACCTTTCTAACAATAATTTCTTATTCTCTCCCTTCCATCCTATGGCATGGTTAATCTGCGATTCCGGAACGTTGATGATGATGTCTTTGCTTTCTGTCTTAATATTTGTTAACTTTTCTTTCCAGATATGACTGAACACCATCTCGGCGAAGTTCTTGTGATAAGGTCCAGCGACGTATGCGGTGCTGTCGAGTTCGTCGGAAGTGTGAAGTCCTATCCTTAAGACTTTAACATCATTTTCAGTGAAATAAGTATATAATTTTGCGGAGCGCTTCACGGCGTCTTCGATGGTGAGCGCCTTATATTCTCCAGAGTTATGCATTATTTCTAACTCAGTGTCTTTCACCACGATACATGGATAGATACGTGTCTCTTTTGCTCCGAGTCTGACAATATCTTGCGCTGTCTGCATGTCTGTTTCTTCCGAACTTGAAGGAAGTCCTATCATCATTTGAAGTCCTAATGTGATTCCTTCCGATAATATTATCTGTGACGCTTCAACGATGTCTTCGAAGGTGTGTCCGCGTTTGCAATGTTTTAATATTTCGTTGTCGGTGCTCTGAGCGCCGAGTTCTATGTTGAGCATCCCGAGTTGCTTGATTTCCTTGACGCGTTGTTGAGTGATATAATCGGGACGTGTGCTACAACGAATACCATTAACCAATCCTTTGTCGAGATAAGGCTGCACCGCATCGAGGTATTCGTTCTGCATCTGCAGTGGCAGTCCGGTGAAGTTACCTCCGAAGAATGCTACTTCAACGAATCTGTTTTCTTCTTTAAACGATGCCAAATGACTGTCTATTATGTGCTTGACATCTTCTGCCTTAACAATGTCGTTCAATCCTGTTATGCTAAATTGATTGCAGTAAACGCAGCGATAAGGGCAAGCGAGTTCGGGTAAAAATATCGGTATGTTGTAGTGTTTTATCATGCTGCAAAAATATTCCTTTTTTCTTTATACGAATTGAAATAAGAAGCCGTTTTTAATAGTAAAAATGTTAATTATTTTTATATAAACAACTTACAAATTTAATCCCAAAATTATTATCTTTGCGTAGCTAAAATTTAATTTGAAAAGACTATGAAATTACACATTAAGAACTTGGTTATGATTGCAATGATTGCTCTTGTAACTATCGGAGGAACAACTAGTTGTGGAAGCAAGAAAAAAATGGCCAAAAAAGAATACGAGGCTAAAATTGAACAAGCCAAGAAGGATTTGAATGCTATTATCAACGATGAGACATTATGGACTTTAGAAGAGCAGAAAGCTCGCGTTGATGAAATTGAAAAAGCTGATTTCCAAAATCCTGAAATTGACGAGTTGATTGTCAAAGCAAAAGAAAAACTTAATCGTAAAGCTGCTGAAGAGGCTCGCCTTGCAGAAGAAGAACGATTGCGTCAGCTTGAAGAACAGAACAAGATGAAGCCAGTTGCGTCATTGCAAGATTATTTCGCTATCATAGCAGCTGCTCCTGATGCTGAGACTGCTAATGAAAAGATAGCTGAAGCCTTGAAGATGTTCGCATCTCCTGACGTCCCAGTTTTGATTATCATCTATCACGTAGGCGATATCATTGATTATGATGCACCTACAACAGCGGAGAGATATTTGAATTATATAAAAGACCAGAAGAAAGTATCTGTCGGGATATATAATATCAAATATGATAACAATAATAAAATCACTGAGTTAGAATTAATTAAAAAATAAAATACCATGAAAAAGATATTATTGGCATTATTATTCGGTATTTTCTTTATCGGTAATACACAAGCACAAGAGTTAAGTCCAGAACGTAAGCAAGCTGTTGACAGTCTTGCTCTTGAAAAGGTTCGTGACCTTAGTAAATATATCAAAATCGTCGGTTCAAAAGAAACCCCATGGAGTGAAGCCAACAGAGTTATCGATCGCGCTGAAGAACTCTTCGCTCCTGATGCAGAAATCGGCGTTTCATCATTGACAACTAATGAAGTTGTGTACTATAAAGTACGCCAATATCTTGAAAGATTGATGCGTCTCAACTACGACCGCGTTGAGATAGACTGGTATAAAATAGAGTATGTCAGTGACTTGCAACGTCAGCCTGATGGAACATATGTCGGTGTTATCACTGTGTTTCAAACATTTAAAGGCTTCGATAAGGAAGGTCGTCTCATCTATCAGGATACAACAAAGAAAGACATCACTGTTTATGTAAAACGTAAAGAAACTCAAATCGGCGGCCGTCTCATCGGCTTCTGGGATGTTTTGTTGGGTGATATGAGAGTTAAAGAAACAACTCTTTGATTGTTAAATATTTAAAATAGCTCTGATTGTTGATTTTCAGGGCTATTTTTTGCTTTTTTAAAATAATAGCCAATGAAGAATATTTTGCGTCTTTTGACATTATTTCTTTTGTTTTCTTTTGCAAAAATAACTGCTGCTCAAGTGTATACTAATATAGGTGACGTTCAGACAGATGAGAGAGCATTGTATACCATGACTAAGCAGATGAGTCAGTTTATCAGTCGTTTTAACTATGAAGAAGATCAATATGGAAAAAAAATCAGCCCTGATTCTCCTGACTATCGCGACAGACATAAACGTAAGACGGTTCTGCCACTTCTTTTCGATATGGAAAATCAAAGAACTAATGGTTCGTTGCGAGATTTCTTCATCTCTGACCTCACTGAAAAAGACTCCAACTACTTTGAATTTCTAGGAGGCAAATGGTATTCTGAGGTCTCTGCTACATTTAAGTGGAAAGGTAAAAGTGTGGATGTCAGTATGATATTCGCTATAGAAAAAGAAAATCTCGGATCCAAGTGGGTCTTGACAAATGTTTATTTCCCTGAATTCAATAAGCTATTCCCTAAAGGTGATATAGCTGAACAACAAAAACATTTTCTCCATCCAATGAGCCATGAACTTGATTTTATGAACATTCATAAGGTATTTAAAACCCCTGAATGTGTTGAATATTATGCATCTGAATCATATTCAACAGATTATCTTACCTTATTCTTCTACGAAATCAAAAATGGAAACCTAGTATTTGAAAAGGTTAATAGTGAGAAATTCCATGTATTTCAAATTGATAAGTGGTATTTCGAAGTTTCATGGTTTAACAGAGAAGGATATAATACCGGATGGCTAATATCAAATCTTGTATTCTTGAAAGATAATGAAAAAGACGAACTTCTGAAATTCTATCAACCAAATCTCAATAAATAACAATGAAAAAATTAGCGATATTCTTAATATTATTATTGTCGACACCCATACTTAAAGCTCAGATAAGCTTGTCGGATAACGACATTAAGGAGTATGAATCTCAGATAGCCCAAATGGTTAAGTATCTTCAAGAGACTCTTAACTTTATCGGCGATCCTAATAACTCGGCTCAGGAAAAGGATATCATCTTCAAAGAAAGTTATGACAAGATATTCAGAGACGAAAATGTTCAAGTTGAAGATGACCTCGATGAAAATCGCGGAGCTACAATTAACAAAGACGTTCAAGCATATCTTAAAGATGTCGACTTCTTCTTCCAAAATGTTAAGTTTAACTTTGATATTCAAGATGTTAAACCACAAATCAATGAAATGGGAGAGACATTCTTTAAAGTTGAGATGATTCGCTCGATAGCAGGACGTAATGTGATAGGCGATACTATCAACAATTCAAGAAGCAGATTCCTGGAAATCAACCTCGATCCATATAAGAAAGAGCTCAAGATTGTCAGTTTCTATACAACGAAACCTAATGCTAAAGAAGAACTCTATACATGGTGGAACTCTATGTCGAAGCCTTGGAAAGACTATATGGGTAAGGACTTGTTGGTTTATGACACTCTGGAAATGAGTAAGATAAATCTCATCCTCGATGACGCATTCACCATCCTAAATAAAAAAGAAATATTGCTTCAAGATACGTTTATGATTGTTGGTAACGACACTATGACAATGGATCGTATCGATGAGCTCTTCGGTCATAGACCTGACACAATAGTATATATTGACGAAGTCGTGTCAAGATGGGTTTATGATACTATAGCAACTTCGTTGGATCCTGTTTATGAAGTGCTTAAGCAGATGACTAAGCTTACTGAAGTCAATGTGTCTGGCAATACTAATATCACAGACCTTAATCCCTTGTCTGAACTGTCTGAACTTCGTTCCCTCGATTGCTCTGGAACTGGTGTGCAAGATATTAATCCTATTCGTAACTTGAATAAAATAAAAGAATTAAATATCAGCGACACTTATATAACAGACATCTCTAACCTTAAATACGCTAATGTCGTGCAGAATTTTAAGGCAGACAATATCCGTATCAATGATATTTCTATAGTGTCATTCTTCAAGGATCTTAACAGTTTGTCTCTTTCCAATACAAGCGTATATGATATCAATGCCTTGTCACATTGTTCTAATTTAAGCACTTTGGATTTGTCAGGAACTCAAGTTAATGACTTGGCAGCACTGAAAGATCTTCTCAGACTTTATGACTTGGATTTAAGCAACACCTTCGTCAATGATGTCGCCCCATTGCAAGGTCTTGTCAACCTTCATTTCTTGAACATAGAAGGTTCGCAGGTGACAGATCTCTCGTCATTAGGCAATCTCGACAGACTTAATGAAATTAATTTCTCAAACACGCAAGTCACTGACATCACAGCATTGAACGACATGCCTCATCTTACTAAGGTTTATTGCGACAATTCTTTGGTGTCTAAAGATATGGCCAATGAATATAAAATTGCTAATCCTAATGTCCTTGTGATAAATGAAAGTGATGCTCTCATCGCTTGGTGGAACGAGCTTCCTTCTTTCTGGAAGACTCTCTTGAAGGATCAGGCTAGCACTAGTATCAACCCAACTAAAGAGGAATTGCACTCGATTATCAATATACGTAATCTTAAGGTGGACCATTATATGCAGGATGCCGAGCCTATCAGCCGTCTGACAAATCTCGAGTTCCTGGATCTTTCTGATTCTAAAATCGATGATTTGTCACCGCTCAACGGATTGCATAACCTTAAGTCGCTGAATGTAAGAAATACCAAGGTGTCTGATCTGACAGCTTTGGCAAGCAATAAAAACCTCAGAGAACTTAATATAGAAAATACCAAGGTCAAGTCATTGCAGCCTCTTCATGAGACAAAAACATTGACAAAAATATATGCAGACGGAGCCAATATCTCTAATGCTGAGGCAATAGAATTAAGAAAGCTACAGCCTCAGGCCTCTGTGATATATCAGACCGATGTCCTTCGTCTTTGGTGGGGCAATCTCGATGACACATGGCGCGACATATTCAATGCTCATCTCTTGTGCAATTCTAACCCTACAGCAGAGCAGCTGCAGGCAATCATCGACTTGGAAGAGATTACGGTCAATGCTGACAATGTCATCTATACTCTTGAGCCTTTGACACAGATGGCATTCTTGAAGAAACTTATAGTGAATAACAATCAGATCCAGGACCTCAGTCCTTTGTTCGATAAGTCTTATCTTGAAGTGTTGTCGGTAAGCGGCAACCCAGTGGATAATATTTTGCCACTTTCAAATCTTGCATTGTTGAAAAATCTTAACATAGAAAACACACCTGTTAGTGACTTGAATCCTATCATCGATTTGAAGAACATCAAGGTTCTCAATATTGGCGGTACTTCGGTACGTAATTTGAAGCCATTGGCAGGCTATGAGGTTTTGGAAGATTTGTCTATAGTGAATACTGGAGTAAAGAGTGTCGAGCCTTTGATGGCGCTTCCATCCTTGAAGCATTTGAAGGCTTATAAAACAAAGGTTAAAAACAAGCAAATTGAACTCCTGAAATTAAGAAAGCCAGATCTTAATGTGATCTATTATTGATAGATTTATAGTTCTAGGATAATAACAATATCGGCTTTTTGAAAATCATTTCTCATGATATCAAAAAGCCGATTTGCTTTTATATTCGTTGTTTAAAAATCTTTATCAATCGTCGTATGAAACAAGCTTGCCTTTGGAATTGAACTCTAATTCTAGATTGTTGTTGAGTTCTACTGTAATGCGGTTGAATTCTCTTTCTACGTCGGTGATGCACATGTCGTTGTGATAAGCTTTAACGTAATCTGTAATCTCTGCCATGATGAATTCTGTTGGGATACAGTTCTGTTTTCCACTGACGTCGGTCCATTCGCCTTTTGCATTGAACTCTATTTCTGTTCCGTTTTCAAAACGTACTTTGTAATCAACATCAGCAAATTCTTTGTCTGTCAAAATATAAGATACTTTGTAGTCTTTAAAGTATGTTTTGACGAACTCTTGTGATTTTGCTGGAAGTTGTTCTAATTTTGTCATTCCGTTTTGAGCGAATGCAGTTGTGCCTAATAGTAATATAGCTGCTGCTAATGTTAAGATTTGTTTTTTCATGTTAATAGATTTTAAGTTAGCTTTTAATTAGTTTGTGTTTTATTAAAAATTGTTTTACAAAAATATGCTATTTCTTAATTTTGAGCAAATTGATAAAATTAATAACAATATCGATGTTGTCAATATTAGTAAATGATTTTATATCTTAATTTGTTCGAACAGATAACTTTTTATAATATTATTTTACCCAATGAATTTTATATTCGGTGTTTTGCCAAAAATCGTTGGTTTTTTCTATATCATTGCAGAATCCAAGAAGGTATCCACCTCCGCCAGCGCCGCATAATTTCACCTGGAAGCCGTATTTCTCAACATCGTAAAAGAAAAAGTCTTTGACATTTTCAGGAATAGTATGTCCTAGCATCTCGGTCTGCATTTTTGATAAGTGCGACAAATTGAAGAAGAATTCCTCATCTTTCTTTTCTGTTAAGTTTGAAATGCAGTTGCTTACGAGAGGGATATATTCATCGTTGAATTTTTTGAGATAGATGTCGTTGTTTCTCATCTCTTTGAATTTCTCGACCAATGGAGCTGTAGGGCTTTTGACTTTAGTGTCAATCAGGAAGATATGGATGTCTTCCGACATAAAGTCATGGTCTAATATTTTCACTGAGTCTTTCAGGATGAAAGGTTTTCCATAATAACATTGCAAAGGGTCGATGCCTGAGCTGCTGCCATGAAAATAACTCTCCATGGCGGCTAAAAATTCTATTAGCTTATGAGAGTCTTCAATATCGACCAGTTTGTATCTGTCGTAGACTGCTGCCACCAATGCTCCTGAGCTGCCAAGTCCGTAGCCGTTAGGAATGTTAGAATCGAAGTAGAGGCCAGCGTTAAGTTCCATCTCCATTCTTCTTAAGTCAAGAATCCTGAATTTATAGTCATCTATGAGATAGTCGAAAAACTTGAAAATGTCTCTGTTGGATTCAATTCCTTTTTCGCAAGGTCTGTTTATGATAGAACTCCATTCGCCTCCAGCAGAATAATATGGGATGACTAGCGCTTCGGAACCGAATATCATTGAATATTCGCCAAATAAAATGACTTTGCCGTTGTATTTTCTATTATCCATTGTGGTCGTCGATCCATTTGTTGTTGTGACAATAATTTTTCAGAACATCTTCAATGAAGACATGAACATCTTCAGAACAAGAATCCGGATAAAGAAGATGGACATTCGGACCTGCGTCTAATGTGTAACATATAGGGAGTCCGGTTTCTTTTCTGAATTCTAGAATCTTTTCGATTATGTTGATAGTGTTGGCTTCTTTCAAGGTGTAAGACGGTGTTGAAGTCGCCATCAAGTCGTGGAGCTGGTTGGCTTCGCTTTCGGCTATCTTTATAAAACCATCCAAATCGCCCTGTTTCAATATCGCTAATAAATCCTCTGTGTTTTTTCTTGCTGTAGCATAACGATTTTCTGCCATAGGATGATTGTTCATCAGGGAATGTCCTGCTCTGCTTGAGACGCTTTTCTCTTTTGAACTGACAATCAATATGCTGTCGTGATATGATTTAAATACAGGATGTATGTTGTCTGCTATTGAAATGGCATATTCGTCGGAGCTTTCTGCCAATGAGGGAGTCTTGCCCCATAATGTCATTGTCGGATATACGGAACGAGCTGCGCTTCCAGATGCCAGTCTTGATAGGAATGAGGCTTCTTGAAGGTTTATCTCTTTGTCTTTTATCCCCAACAGGCAGAGAACCAATGCGCTCATTGAAGATGCACTTGAGGCTATTCCTGAAGAATGAGGAAATGAATTATGGCTTTCAATATTCAGATGAAGGCCGTTCAGGAATGAGAAATGCTCGTTGTTTTCTTGGATGTATTTCTCTATCTTTGATTTAAATGCCTGGTTTTCTTTTCCTTCAAAATAGAAATCCATCTCTAATGTATTGGGATTTTCGATTTTGGAGTATGTGATTTTTGTCTCAGTATAACAATTGTTTAAGGTAAGACTTATTGATGGATTGTTTGGAAGTTGGTTTCCATGTTTGCCCCAATATTTAACGATAGCAATATTGGATGGGCTGCGTTTTATTATCTGATTGTTGAAGTTTTCCATCATAATACTATGTCTTTATATTTAAAGACTTTGTTAAGTCCTTTGTTGCCAAAATAATCTTTTACTTTTTCTAATTCCCATTCAGTAGCAGCCATGAAGAAATCGCCGCCCCAAGCACCTAATGATTTCATTTCGCCTTCAAAGTCGCTGAAATAATCCTTGATTCTTTTATGTTCAAGGCATTTTGCCATTATTTCTTCATGAACCTTGATGAAATAGCAGAAGTCTCTCAGGCTCTGTAAATCAGGCATTATCATGCTTATTTCTGTTATGGACTGGACTTCGCTTTCGAAGTCTTTTTTCTTGTCGAGGAAGGCTTTGACTTCGTTTGCAGAATTTTGTTTATGGCCTTGATATATGAAAAATAAGTTGTCTTTGAAATTGGGATTGAATTCGGCAGGTCTTATGCTTGGACCTTCAGTTTCATAGAATATGGGACCGCTGGCTTTTGCGCAGGCGATATCGTAGCCAGAGCCTTTGAATGTAGATTCCAGTAGATGATATGGATTTACATTGGCCCATTCTGATAGGTTATTGATTAGTGTTGAGCTTGAACCGAGTCCCCATTGTGGGTCAAAATACATGTGGCAGCAGAATCTATAGTCATTATCTTCTGTAAAAGAATCCTTGTTTAATGCTTTGAGTTGTTTTAGTATGTTTGACAGACGTTCGGCTTTTTCGATGTCGTCGCTAGTGATGACGTTGAAGTTTGTCTTGTCAAAAACAGCTGAGAACCAGTCTTTATATCCATTGTGTGAAGGCTGATAGGCGTCCCAATAAATAAGATTCTCGTTTTTATCCAAAATCTCAACATCCATGCTCTGACCCAATTTCAAAGGAAGAGCCAGAGCCGTAGCTCCTTTCAAAACGAGATACTCACCTGTCAATAAGAATTTGCCGTTTGATTTATAGTTCATTGTTTTTAGTGTATAGTTTATAGTATTTTTGAAGTTAAAAGTTTAAGGTTAAACGATTCATTCCTGAACTCCTAACTCCTAGTTTTCTTCAAAAACGTTTCCACTTCAGAATATGAGACGGTTTTGTCTTTGAAATATTCTGTTGCCTGAGTCTTTTCTTCTTCTGATGCTCCGAGTTGGTTGAGGATATTGGCAAGGTGCATTTTCATGTGGCCTTGTTGTATTCCTTTTGTAGTTAGCGATTTGACAGCGGCGTAGTTGTTGGCTAGACCCATTGTTGCTGCAATCATCATAAGTTCTTTGGCAGAAGGATTTCCGAGCAGTTCCAATGATTTCTTTGCCAAAGGATGCAATGATGTGAGTCCGCCTACTGTTCCTAATGCGAGAGGCAGGTCGAGTGTGAAACGGAATATATCGTCATGAATCTCTGCGTAAGAGAGGCTTCTGTACTGTCCGTCTCTTGCTGCGTAGGAGTGGCCTGCTGCCTCTGTCGCTCTGAAGTCGTTGCCTGTCGCTATGACTACAGCATCTATGCCGTTGTATATGCCTTTATTGTGTGTTGCTGCGCGATAAGGGTCTATTATTGCGATGTCGACGGCTTTCTTGAATTTCTCTGCGAATGCTTTTCCGTCGAGACTTTCGTCAATGCCATCAAGTTGATTAGTAGGACATTCCACCCAAACCTTGACACGACATTCTGGTGTGTAGTTGGATAATATGCACATCACTATTTCAACCATTCTATCTTTCTCTTCCAATTTTTCCTGGCGGAGGAAGAAGTCCTGCAAAGTGCGTCCGAAAGTTTCCAATATAGAGTTGATGAAGTTGGCGCCCATCGAGTCGCAGGTGTTGAAAGTGACGAGAAACTGGTAATAATTATCGATTTTATCTGTGTGGTCGACGAGTTCGATGTCGATGATACCACCTCCGCGTTTCGTCATCTTCTCTGTTATCGACGATGTGTTTTTCAGGAATTCTGATTTTATCTCAGGGAGAAGGTCGTTCAGTATTTTCTTGTCGCCTTTCCAGCAGAAATGAACTTGGCCAACCTTCTTAACATCGACGACTTCAGCGTGGAAACCTCCGCGTTCGCCCCAGAACTTGGCTGCCGCCGATGCCGCTGCAACCACAGAACTCTCTTCGATAACCATTGGAACGATATAAGTCTTGCCGTTGATGATGACGTTGGGCGATACGCCGTAAGGCACGTGATAGTTGGAGATAGTGTTCTCGCTGAATTCGTCAAATTGCTTCTGCTTGTCCTTGTCCTGATACCAAAAACTTTTTAACAGATTGATAAACTCACTAGGATTTTCAATATATTCTGCCACCGCTTTCAGCTTATCTTCCTTAAGAAGCTTGGAAAATCCTTTCAATATGATGTCTCTTTTTCTCAAAGGTGTGCTTTCTTCCATAATAAATTAAATTGCACAAAAATAATAAATTATTATCTTAAAAAAGCGTAAAAAAACATATCTTTGCCAACAAATTATTTACAAAATCTTATCACGAATGAAAAAATTATTTACCCTTATCATTGCGATTTTTTTATGTATAAATATTAAGGCTCAAACATCGCTTACAGAAGCTGTTAACTTCACGGTTACAGAATGTTACGGCGAAGAAGAAATCACTCTTTTTGATATATTGGACAGAGGTCAATATGTTCTTATCGATTTCTTTTTCATGAATTGCACTCCTTGTCAGACAGTGGCGCCTAAAGTCGTTGAGGCATACAAGGCGTTAGGCTGCAACAAGCATGATGTTTTCTTCATGGAAATTTCTCCTGTCGATAACAACGATGTATGTCAATGGTGGGCAGAACGTTATGGCGTGGAATATCCAACGATAGGTTCAGCAGGCGGCGGATTGGAAGTTGATGAGATTTATGACATTCATTCTTATCCTACTTTCGTCCTTATCGCTCCTGACAGATCAATAGCATTTCAAGATATCGACATATATCCAATACCTGATGCTCAGACAATCATCGATTATTTAGCACCTTACGGCATTGAAGAACATAGCTGCGAAGACGCTCCGGAAATTGGACCTTCAGTGATTGAACTCCTCGTTGAAGTGTTGTCAAATACTTCTGTAAAGACCACAGCAACTCCAAATGAAGAGACATCTGTCTATCATTATGGATTGATGGAGAAATCATACTTCGATGAAATCGGCGAGGAAGCAGCGGTACAGATGTTCCGCGAAGATTCATATCCATTCTACGAAGTTGATATCTGGGAATGGATTGACCTTACTCCAGAAACAGATTATTACGCAATAGCAACAGGTCAGAACTCAGAAGGCGAATGGGGCGAGACAACGATAGTTCCTTTCAGAACTGAAGTGGATGGCTTCGACGAATTTGTAAAGACAAACTTCAGCATTTATCCAAATCCAGCTTCTTCATCAATTAACATAATATCAGACACTAAAGGCATCGTCAAAATCTTCGACATGACATCGCGCTGTGTTAAGGAAGTGCAAATTGAAGGCGTTAATACAACAATAAACATTGAAGATTTGAACAAAGGCGTTTATTTCATCAATGTTAACGAAAGCGTCAAGAAGTTGGTGGTGAAATAAATATATAAATGCCTTCGACAAGCTCAGGCATCAACAGGCGGTGGTTGAGCCTGTCGAAACCACAAATACCCCAAAATTTAGTTCAACATAAATTTTTTCCGTTTTATATATTTTTATATTTATTTAAACGGAAAAATAAGTTAACTTTGCAGAAAATTTCATTAACATTTATTTAATTCATTAACAATTTTAAAATGAAAAAGCTTTTTACATTATTTTTCGCTCTCGTATTGAGCATTGGTGTTAGAGCTCAAGTCTCTATCACAGAAGCTATCGACTTTAAAACAGTTGACCATCATGGCCAAGAAATTCATTTGTTCGACATCCTCGATGGCGGCCAATATGTTTTGATTGACTTCTTCTTTACATCATGTCAACCATGCCAAAATGCTCTTCCAAGTGTTGTTGACGCTTACTACTCATTAGGTTGCAACCAACATGATGTTTTCTTCATGGAAATCTCTCCAATAGACCACAATGACGCACCTTACTACTTCATCGATAACTGGATTGAAACATACGGTGTTGAATATCCAACAATCTACTTGACAAGCGGTGGTGAACAAAGTGGTGGTGACATCTGCGATATGTATAACCCAGCAGGTTACCCAACAATGATCCTCATTTCTCCAGACCGTGAAATCTTACTCCAAGATATTTGGCCTATTTCATCTGGACAAACAATCGTTGACGCTCTCGCTCCATTTGGCATTGAAGAACACGAATGCGAAGATGCTCAAGCTCCAGCTATCGTTTTCGAAGTTGAAAGAGAAGCTTCATATGCTATCGATGTTAAGTTCACTCCAAACGCATCAACTGCTAAATACTATGTTTTAGCAAGCACATCAGCAAACCTCAGCGCTGAAGAAGTAAAAGCTCAAGGTACAGAACTCACAGAAGGTGGCTTACACACATTCACAGAATTATCAGCTTCAACAGAATATAACATCTACGCTCTTCCAGTAAGCGCAGAAGGTGACTTCGGTACAGTTAAAGTTGAAACAGCTAAAACAAAATGTGAAGCAACAGCTGGTGTAGCAGTTCTCGAACTTAATGTTGCTGTAGTTCCTGGTTTCGTTATCGCTGACGCTTTCCCAAATAGCTCAACATCAGAATACCACTACGCTTTCGTTAAAGTTTCTAAATTCGAAGAATGGGGCGAAGAATACGCTATCTTCCAATTATTACGCGACCAACATCCTGTTTGCGGTGACGACTTCTGGCAATTAGATATCGCTTACTTCGAAGAAGGCGTTGAATACTATTGCTATGGTATCGGTTACAATGCTGAAGCAGAATTAGGTGAACCAGTATACGTAAGATTTAAAGTTGGTGAAGGCGGCGACGATCCAGAAGATCCAGAAGATCCAGAAGATCCAGATTACATCGCTGAAAATTCAAGCATCGAATTCACAGTTAACCCTAACCCAGCAAAATCATCAGTTAACGTTAACTTAAACGGCGACGCTCAAGTTAAATTCTTCGACATGACAGGCCGCTGCGTAAAAGAAGTTAATGTTTCTGGTAACACAACAGTCAATATCGAAGACTTAAACAAAGGTATCTACTTTGTTAACGTCAACGGTAATGTTCAAAAACTCGTTGTTGAATAATAAAATTCATTAACACAAAATATCAAAAACTCAGAACCTCAGAAATTTTTGAGATTCTGAGTTTTTGAGTTTTTAAAAGTTAATAAATCAAATAAACACTTGCTTATGAAGAGAATTTTACCATTACTTTTTGCATTGCTTTTCGGTTTTAACGTAAAGGCGCAGACACCTTTGACAGAAGCAGTTAACTTTACATCAGTTGCTCTCAATGGCGAACATATAGATTTGTTCGAGATATTGGATGGCGGTCAGTATGTGCTTATTGAATTTTTCTACAGCACCTCATCAGGAGCTTTGACATACGTTAATAAAATGATACAGTCATACCAATATTTCGGATGTAACGAGCATGATGTATATTATATGGAGATATCTCGTTTTGATAATGAGGCAGGTGCAAGAGCATGGTGCAACGAATATGGAATTATGTTCCCAACGATACATACTGAATCGGAAGGCGATTCGGGTGACGAGATATGCCAGATGTATCAGATTCCTATTTATCCTACCGTGATATTGATTGCTCCAAACCGCGAGATCGTGCTTCAGCAGATTTACCCTGTCATGTATGTGGAAAACATCATCGACGCTCTTACTCCATTCGGCATCGAAGAACATGAATGCAGCACTGTGTTGCCAGAAGTGTCAATGGAAGTTATGAAAAAATCTTCTACATCTATGATTGTGGAGTTCGAGCCTAACTTCGTCTGTGAGTCATATCATTTCCTGATGGGCGAAGGCGATATCTTGGAAGAGCAGGACATTCCTCTTGAGCAGATCTTGGACGAACAAGGTGTTGAGAAATCAGGTAACTGCACATATATCTGGAGCGACTTGACACCAGAGACGACATATAATATTTATGTGCTTCCTGAAAACTTTGAAGGTACTCATGGCGAAATCCAGAAGATGAGCGTGGCAACTTTGGCGGTGGCAGGACCATCTGTGATAGAACTGGAAGTGGAAGTGATGAGCGAGACTCAGGTATATACAAAGGCGACACCTAATGAATTTACAGGCGAATATCATTATGGATTGTTCTTGAAAGAAGAATATGAAGAACTTGAAGAGTCGGAGATAATAGATATTCTCTTTGATGACGAATTCCCTTTGTATGATGTAGACGAATGGATTTGGGACGAACTTCCTCCTTTGACAGATTTATATGCTGTTGCAGTCGGAATGAATACAGACGATGTTATGGGAGAATTGACAGTGGTGCCATTCAGAACAGAGATGGAATCATGTATGGAATTGGAAGATGTTAAGTTAGAAATAACACCAAATCCTGCTAAGTCGACAGTTTGTGTTAATTTGAAAGGCAGCGCAGAAATAAGAATCTTCGATATGACAGGTCGTTGTGTGAAAGAAGTTAGCGCTGTGGACAACGCGACAATCAACGTTGAAGACTTGAATAAAGGAATCTATTTCGTTAATGTTAATGGTAAAGTTGAGAAACTTATTATAGAATAGAAGAAATTCAAAACCTCAGAACCTCAGAGTTTTTTTGAGGTTCTGAGGTTCTGAATTTCTTTAAATGTTTAATCAAATAAAGATAAAGTTATGAAGAGAGTTTTACTTTTTGTTTTCGCTTTGCTTTTCAGTTTTAATGTCAAAGCTCAGACTTCATTGACAGAAGCTGTCGATTTTCAGTCAATAGATGATTATGGTACAAACGTTCATTTGTTTGAAATCCTTGAAAGAGGACAGAACGTGGTTATGTATTTCTTTTTCTCAGATGCTGAGACTTCACCTTATTTCGATCCTAATATTGCGCAGGCATATCATCATTTCGGTGACAACCAAGGTGATGTTTATTTCGTTGGTGTAGCTCCTTCTGACGACAGCCTCAGCATTGCTAACTGGAGAATGGAATATGAAGTCGATTTTCCTGTCATTAACAGAATATCTGTAGGCGACGATGCTCATGAGATCTGCGAGGATTATGGGGTGATAATATTCTCAACATTTGTTCTTATAGCTCCAGACAAACGAATCCTTATTGATAATATATGGCCTATCATGGATGCTCAAGAACTCATTGCTGAGATAGAAGACAAGATGGTTGTTGACAATATCGCTGAAGTAAATGATGAGAGTTTAGGCTTATATCCAAATCCTGCAACATCGTTCGTCAATATCAAGTCATCAGCAAGTGGAAGCTGTGATATCAATATCTTCGATATGACAGGACGCTGCGTGAAAAGCGTTTATGTAGAAGATGTTAGTGATGCGATAATCAACATAGAGGATTTAGATAAAGGAGTTTACTTTATTGAACTTGCAGGTAAAGTTGAAAAACTCATTATAGAATAGAAGAAATTCAAAACCTCAGAGTCTCAGATTTCTTTTGAGGTTCTGAGATTCTGAGGTTTTTGTTTTTAATTGATGCTGCCGTTGTAGTATATGCCAAAAGGCACGAAGGTGTAATAGTCGGAGAAGGCATTGCCGCTAGCATTCAGTGTATAAGCGCCATTGGATTTGGAAATGCTAAGGTCTCCAATCAGGACATATTCAATTCCGGACCATACCATTGTTAGAACACCTGTATTTTTTCCATCGAAAGTGAGTCTGAAGTCTCCTGTTGGGATGCTTTGTTTTCCATCGAATTCGAATATCAATTCCATCGCATCAGTATTGATGATAATGAATGTGGCATCATTTTCAGTCTTGCTATTTACTGATGTGATAGGAGAGATGGCATCACCGATTGTGATGACATTGTTGGTTAAAATTACGTTTTCATCATCATCGTCACAGCTTGTGAGGATTGCCGATAATGATAGGATGATTAATCCGATTAATAAGATAGTCTTTTTCATAGCTTTTTGTTTTTATTGATAAGAAAACAAAGCAAAGAAATGAATGTTGACAAGCAATTGTTAAACTCTAGCAATTTAAAGTTCTATTTTCACTTTCCCCAGTTCTCTCTGTCGAGGCTCCTATATTGTATGGCTTCGGCGAGATGTTCTTCTTTGATGTCTTCAGAATCATCGAGGTCGGCTATTGTTCTTGCCACTTTTAATATCCTATCGTACGCACGTGCTGACAGATTGAGTCTGTCCATGGCTCCTTTCAGCAGTTTTGAACACTCTTCGTTGAGTGCGCAGTATTTTTGTATCATTTTGGAGTTCATCTGAGAGTTGGAGTGTATGCCTTGAATGTCAGCGAAGCGTTCGGTCTGTTTCTGTCGTGCACGTGTCACTCTGGCTCTCACTATGCTGCTTTTCTCTCCAGGGCTTTTCTTGGACAATTCCTCAAAAGGCACTGGGACTACTTCTATATGCAGGTCTATTCTGTCGAGCAGAGGTCCTGATATTCTGTTAAGATATTTCTCCACTGCGCCAGGCTGGCATGTGCATTCTTGAGTAGGGTGGTTGTAATATCCGCAGGGGCAGGGGTTCATTGCTGCCACGAGCATGAAACTTGCCGGAAACTCTATAGTCTGTTTGGCTCGTGCTATGGTCACGACGCGGTCTTCCATAGGTTGACGCAGCACCTCAAGGACGTTGCGTTTAAATTCCGGGAGCTCATCGAGAAAAAGTACGCCATTGTGCGCCAGAGAAATCTCTCCGGGTTGAGGATATGCGCCTCCTCCTACAAGTCCAACGTATGACGTGGTATGATGCGGACTTCTGAATGGTCGTGACTTCAGCAAGGACAAGCCATTACCCAATAATCCAACCACAGAATGTATCTTGGTAGTCTCCAGTGCTTCTCTTAATGTCATAGGAGGCATTATGGTGGGAAGACGTTTGGCTAGCATAGTCTTGCCGCTTCCTGGACTGCCGATAAGAATCACATTGTGTGAACCAGCTGCCGACACCTCCAGCGCTCTTTTTATATTCTCCTGTCCTTTGACATCGGCGAAGTCGAAGGCATAGACGTCTTCGATATTCTGGTCGTATCTTGATATTTCAATAGGTTTTATGTTAGAGGCGCCATTAAGAAATGAGATGACGTCCATTATGTTGTCGACGCCATAAACATCGATGTCTTCAACAACGGCAGCTTCTTGTGCGTTGGCGGATGGTAATATCAGACCTTTGAAGCCATCTTGCATTGCACGTATTGCGATGGGCAGAACGCCTCTGATAGGATTGAGGCTGCCGTCTAACGACAATTCTCCCATGATGATATATTGGTCAAGAAGCTCGCTGCTTATCTGTTCCGATGCTGCTAATATGGCAATGGCGATGGGAAGATCGTATGACGAGCCTTCTTTTCTTATGTCCGCCGGGGCCATATTGATGGTGACTTTCTTTTTTGGGTATTTTAAATCGTTGTTGGTCAGTGCTGCTTCAATACGTTGCTGGCTTTCTTTCACAGCGCTGTCAGGTAATCCTACCAAGAAAAACTGTACTCCTCTGTCGATGTTGACCTCTATGGTTACAGTAATAGCTTCAATGCCGTTCAAGGCACTTCCAAAGGTTTTTACTAACATAATGTTTGGTTTTTAGGTTTAATTTTTTGTTTACAACAGGCAATGCCAATTGTTATGAAAAGCGCTTAACTTTTTCTAGGTTTATATTGAGAAGCCTGGAATATTCGATGTGTGTCGTTGTCGTTAAGCATCTCTTGAAGGCTTACATCATTGTTGTTCATATAAGAACGTATTATCTGTAGTCCGATATATTCTCCTAGTCGTGCCGGCGATTCATTGGAGAATGCCTGTGTGAAAGGAGCGTCACCGAAGAGACTGCGGAATATCTCGGCTCCTTTGGCATATAGCATCTGGTTACCTATGATGGATGCCCATACGTCGCCTTCATATTGTTCCGCCCAATTCATCTGTTTCTCGCTGTAGCCGAGAAGTATGGAATCTGGCAATGAAGGATTGAGCGCTTCAATGAAATAAAGTTGTTTTCCAGCCTTTATCATTTCTGTCAAAACGTCTTTTTGATATTGTCTCTTATTAACATATGTATGATATAAAGACTCTGCTATGTCACGTGTGATATATGATGGTTGGCATCTTGTTGAACGGTAACGAGGCATTCCTATGTAGTCGTAAATCTTGTCTTCGTTGCCGAGATAGAAATCAAGGCTGACTAGAATGCCGCCTTCTTGAATCATCACTGCAGGCATTTCATAATCTATGCCAGATATATACAGATATGTGTCGTAAGGAACACGTATCTCAGGGTAGTAATAGCTGAATCTTTGGTAGACAGACTTTATGTCTTTCGACAAGTTGCTTATATCGGAAAACCTTTTCTCTGCCAAATCATTGACTCTGACACAGAAGGTGTCGGTGGCAAATTCCTTTATGAAATTTACTGCATTGACGTTGTCAAGGTCACCTTCAAGAAAAATAGGGAATTCATCTTGCATTGCTTTAAGTCCTTCTGCAAAATTGGCTGTGTCGATAGAGAAAAGAGCCTTGGAATAATTCTTAATATTGAGGTGCTGTGGTTCCAGGTGTTCGTGATGAACTTGTAGCTTGTCTTTATAAGTCTTGCTTCTTTGGCAAGATATTGCCATTATTGAAATTAAAATCGTCAATATTATAAAAGCCTTTTTCATATTTCTGAGTTTTTGTTATTCTGAATTTCTATGCTTATTACATGTGCTTCTGTGCAAATATACAACGAAAAACAATGCTTTTTCCGTTTTTAACATTAATTAAGAATTTTGATGTTTTTGTCGTATGATATTACATAGAAATATTAACAAATAGCCAGTTATGACATTAGAATAATGTGTTGGCTGCGGTATTTGTCTTTGTTTCTTCGAAATAGATGTCGACGGCGGAGTCGCGTTCCATGCCGAGCAATGAGGATGCTTTACCGCGGTTCATGGCTATCTCAAGGAAACCGTGAGTGCCGAACAGAGCGATGAGGTCGGCAATCTGTACATCTTTCTCCTGATATGCGTTTCTGATTTCATTGATCTTGTATATTCCGCTGCATATTTTGATGGTGAAATTGCGTCCGCCTCTGACTTTGTCGAAGAGTGACTTTGGTATATTGGTGATAAGATTTTCGTAATTGTCAATGTAGTTGACCAATCCATGGATTTCATTTGATGTGTATGAAGGCTTGATTTCTATCCTTTCCTTGATGTCATAAGGTCCGCCTATGTCTGACAGAGAAACTCCGTTGTGAATCATCACTGCTACTTTAACGAAGCGGTCTCTTGTACTGAAAGTGAAGAAGTCGGTATCTTGCACCACTTCGATAGTTACGGCTTCGTAGTCGTTCTGGCCTATGATGAGTGAGAATATGGAGTTGTCTGTTCCAATGAAATAATGGTCGTCATATTTGACGACGATATGCGGATTGGTGGAAGATTCCTCAGTGTCGACGGCTATTATATGGATTGTGCCTTTAGGGAAATTGTTGTAGCAATTCTTGATTATGAAAGCTGCCGAGCGGATGTCAAAAGGTTCAATCTCATGTGAGATGTCGACGATATTGGCATTTGGCAATGCAGAATATATCGCTCCTTTTACAGAAGGAACGTAGTAGCCAGAGAGACCCCAGTCGCTTGTTAATGTTATGATTGCCATAATGATTGATTGTTAAATACAAATCTCGACAGATGAATTGCAAAGATACGTTTAAAAAAAAAGCCATAAAAGCTGAAATTAAAATTTTTATCAACATTTTTATAATTCTTATTCTCTTTACTACTATATTTGTAAATATTTTTAAAACAACTATACTATATAATGTCAGAACAAATTGTTCATGTAGAAAATGTCAATCCAAGTGATTTGTATGGTGCTAACGATCAACATCTTACAATGATAAAGTCTTTATTTCCAAAGATAAAGATTATTGCTCGCGGCGATTATATCAAGATTATTGGCAATGATGATGAGGTGGAATATTTCATCAATCGTCTCAATTTATTGATTTTACATCTAGAACGTTACGGTAATATCAGCGCTAAGGTCATAGAAGACATTATGCTTTGTGCTGGTGAATCTGATTTCATAAAAAATATTAATGACAGCGATGTCTTGGTTTATGGTCGTAACGGACTTCAGATCAAGGCTATGACAGCGAATCAGAAGCTGATGGTCAAGGCTTCCGAAGAAAAAGATATGATTTTCGCCATCGGTCCTGCTGGAACAGGCAAGACTTATACTGCTGTAGCTTTGGCGGTAAGAGCTCTTAAAAGCAAGGAAGTCAGACGTATCATCTTGACACGTCCTGCTGTAGAGGCAGGGGAGAACCTTGGTTTCTTGCCTGGCGACTTGAAAGAGAAACTGGATCCTTACTTGCAGCCTCTCTATGATGCCTTGCGCGATATGTTGCCTCAGGCAAAGCTCGAGGCTTTTATGGCCGACGGTACCATCGAAATAGCTCCGCTCGCCTTCATGCGCGGACGTACTCTCGACCATGCCTTCGTGATATTGGATGAGGCTCAGAACGCAACACGCTCTCAACTCAAGATGTTCCTGACTAGAATGGGACGCTCCGCTAAATTCGTCATCACTGGAGACATAACTCAAATAGACCTGCCTAAAAATCAGCCTTCAGGTCTGCCACAGGCAACAGAAGTCCTGAAAGACGTTAATGGAATAGAATTCATTTTCCTCAATGAAAAAGACGTCGTCAGACATAAGCTGGTGACAGATATCGTCAATGCATATAAAAAATACTATAACGATAATGAAGAGGCGGATGATAAGGCAGAAAACAAAGAAAGAAACGATTGAAAACTATACAAATAATATCTAATAATAAATTTAATATGAAAGCTTTAACAAGAACAGATTTTAATTTTAAAGGTCAGACTAAAGTATATCACGGTAAAGTTCGTGACGTATATTTTATTGATAATAAATATCTCGTTATGGTTGCTAGCGACCGTATCTCTGCATTTGACGTAATTCTTCCTGAAGGTATCCCATACAAAGGACAGGTGTTGAACCAAATAGCTACATTGTTCTTAGACGAAACAAAAGACATCGTCCCTAATTGGAAGATAGCTACTCCAGACCCAATGGTAACTGTAGGTCACCTCTGCAAGCCATTCCCAGTTGAAATGATTATCCGCGGATATCTCACAGGTAGCTCATGGCGTACTTATAAAAGCGGACAACGCTCTATCTGCGGCGTAGCAATTCCTGATGGAATGAAAGAACACCAACGCTTCGAAAAACCTATCATCACTCCAACAACAAAAGCTGATGAAGGTCACGACGAAGACATCTCACGTGAAGAAATAATCCGTCAAGGTCTTATCAGCGAAGAAGATTACAAACAAATCGAAGAAATTACTTACAAATTGTTCCAACGCGGAAGTGAAATCGCTGCTAAACACGGACTTATCCTCGTTGACACAAAATACGAGTTCGGTAAGATAGGCGACCAGATTTATCTCATGGACGAAATCCATACTCCTGACTCATCACGCTATTTCATCGCTGACGAATATGAAGAATGCTTCGAAAAAGGTCTTCCTGTTAAACAGCTTTCAAAAGAATTCGTACGTGAATGGCTGATGGCTAACGGATTCCAAGGTCAAGAAGGACAACAAGTCCCAGAAATGACACCTGAAATCGTAAGCAGCATCTCAGAACGTTATATCGAGCTTTACGAAAAAGTTACAGGCAATAAATTCGAAAAAGCCGACGATTCAGACGATATATTGAAACGTATCGAAACAAATATCGAAAAATGCCTTGAAGGTCTTGAATAAGACTGCGAAACAACAAGTATATGTAGACATATTGACTCATAGACTCAAAAAAGAGGCTGTCTAACAAGTGAAGTGAGCCACAAAGTTTGGACAAAAAACTTTGGGGCTCACTTCACTTTTTTTTGTTAAACGGCCTCTTTATTTTGAACGCATTCGATGCGGCCCTACAAAATCATGCGGGACAATAAAACCTGTAGGGACACATCGAATGTGTCCTTATAGCTTTTGAAAGCATTCGACGCTGCACTTGGACGCATTCGATGCGTCCCTACAAAATCATGCGGGGCAAAAAATCTGTAGGGACACATCGAATGTGTCCTACAAAATCATGCGGGACAATAAAACCTGTAGGGACACATCGAATGTGTCATTATAGCTTTTGAATGCATTCGACGCTGCACTTGGACGCATTCGATGCGTCCTTACAAAATCATGCGGGACAATAAAACCTGTAGGAGGCCGTCTAAAACTCGTTAGACAGCCTCATTT
>JAFYUH010000081.1 GCA_017549605.1 Bacteroidales bacterium | reverse complement strand
CGTCTTGGCGAGAAGTTCATTTCACAACTAGCTCGCGCAAAGGCGCGGAGATACGCCAAGCAATTTTTCTTCTCTCACTAACTTTGCGCTCTTGGCATCTTGGCGAGAGACTTCACTTCATGAATAGCCTTGGCGTCTTGGCGAGAAGTTCACTCTTCATAATTATTGACAATTCTCGTTATACCCTCTCTCAATTGACAAACATTAAAATTTATCAACAGACCAACTTGTACATCTAATAATTTCAGATATGTTAACAATTGTTTCTTATGAACTGGCAAAACATTCTCAACTGATTTAAGTTCGACTATGACTTCACCATCTATCAAAATATCCAATCGAAGACCATTAGCCACATTAATGCCTTTATATTCAACATCAATAGAAAGTTCGGATTCAACCTCGAAATTTCTTAACTTCAATTCATGAACCAATGCTTTCTGGTAAACAGATTCTAATAATCCTGGTCCAAGTCTACGATGTACTTCTATAGCACAATTTATTATATCATATGTTATATCTCTCATTTTATCAATTATTTAACTATTTTTATTAGATAATTTTCCCTTACAAGCTGAAAGCGCCAAATAAATCCTACATTCTAGGCATCGGCGTCTTCTGCAATAGTATTTATACATAAAGAGAGCCGCCTGTGTCTGAAACGCATCTCCAAACGTCACTCCCGATTCCTTAAAATTTCTGATTATCACATTATCCTCAGCGTCAAGCTGTTCCAGATAAGACATCGCCTTTTCCTTATAACTTTCCAAAGAATGATAATATCCATAATAAAACAACATCGGCACCACCGCATTTATAACGATAGAATCAACAGCAGTTTTTCCCAAGCTTTTCTTCACTTTACGCCTCGAAACCTTATCAAAGATGAAATGATTATCCCAGTAGCCATTTATCTCCACGTCAAAAAGATCAATTATCTCATGCATATCATCTGCATCTTTTACCTTGGAAAACATATTCCCATTTTTCACAATTATCCTAGCGATCTGCGCCAACCTTATCGTGGGAAAATTTGGTGGTCTGAGTCGCAGAAACTTCCAATTAGAAACTGTCATGACCTTCAATCCAAACTTCGACTTAAGCATCTGAAACTCACGCTTTAAAAGCGATGGGTATTCATCACACGAACTAAAAACTAAAAAACCGGCACAACCGAACAACATTGACTCGATATAAAGTGCATTGTCAAGATGCTTCAAAAGAACTTTTAAAGGCAATATCTTCGAGAGATACTCGAAAGAATCATTATTCACCTTCATTCCGAAATAACGCATAAGCCGCTGATAAAAGGTCTGTTCCCAATCGACATTGTTTCTATTCAACTCAGAGTCAAGAGTCTTGCATTCATTTTCAAGATGTTCGACAAGCATTCTGTCGAGCCATGAAACAATAGTAAACTCCTGAACGCCACCAATAAATTCACCACAAGGAATCCAATTCCTTGAATTAACAAATGAATTATAATTGAGCAGTAATGATATGTCAAACTTATCCTTAATCTCAAGAGTCGGAATCTTGAGCAAATCCGTATCACATTCATATACAACGTGAAGAATCACATTATTATAGTTATCGTCATATTGGTGTTTATGTCTGAACCAATCCGACGCACGCACATGAATCTCGACTTGACCGGCCCATAAAGTCGCTCCTATTTTAATACGCGCATTGACATAATCCGCTCCTGAATTGAAGTTTCTATTTCCAACAGAAAGCACAGATATCTCCTCGCCATCCGTTGTCTTCAACTCAAGATTTAGCAGACGATTTTCCCATAAATAGTATATGAATTCCTCTTTCATAATTTCGGTCTCTAAACTTTGGTTCTTCAAAAGTACAAAACCGAAATATGATTTGTCAAGGATTTTTAAAAGAATTTTATACGTTTTAACAACTTTTAACTAAAAAGAGGAAAATATTAAGTTTTTATGTTAAAAATCATTAAGAATCAACACATTTTCACTCAGTTTCAAACCAAGTCTGAGGCATTTTCTTTAAATCTTTTAACATATAGACGAACACATATTTCGCAGGTTCTCCCGCACGATCAATAGTTATAGTATCCGTCGGAATTATTTCCTTAAAATATGATTTCAAATATTTATTAGGTTCGTAATAATCAAAACTCTCTGTCAGGAACCAATAGTCCTCACCTAATTCCAATCCGCCTCTTTCCTTATTGATCCACGCATATTTATGAATCTCCAAAGGCTCCCTAAATCCATACATATTGATTCCTAACGGATATGCGACATAATAATCAAGGTTTGCCAAAGGATACCATTTTAAAGCAATCATTCCATCACTTTCCCTCATCTCTCCATTTCGAACCGCTTCTTCTCTAATCTCTTGAAATTCTGGTTTTATCTTACGCCATCCATACATATCGAGAGTGAAATCTCCCTTTCCATAATGCTGGACAGTCTTAGACTTTTCAGAAGAATTCAATGGAATGAAACCGGTTTTGATCTCAAAAACTCCAAAGACCAACACAAAAACCAATAGCGACAAAGCAGCAACTATCGATTTTGGAACGGCAATGGAATTATCTTTAATTTCATTTTTATCAGACAAATAAGCCGCCACAAATATGAGCAACAAAACAAAAGAAGGAGCTGTCCAATGTGGCAACATTTGTCGTGTCAAAGAGAAAAACCAAAATAGAATAATCATAGGAAGAGACATACACAAAAGCAATCGTTTTGGCATGTCGGTAATATATTTATTTCCTTTCACTAGAGCTATCAAAGCAATGATTGTCAGCACATAATTAACAGGGTTATTATACAAAAACTCGCCTGCAAGTTCTGCCAAAAAGTATTCAATATGGAAGTCACCGAAGAACCCGACTCTATCGCCATGAAATGTAAAACTAATGAACTCATTATTTATATTCCATATCAAAACAGGCAACATGCAAACAGCCGAAATCAAAGCCGACAGATACAAAAACGGATTCTTGAATTCTTTTCTTGAGTAGAAGATGATATACAAACCGACGCCCAACCAGATAAAAGCACCAGAATATTTTGACAACATCGCTAATCCTGCGAAGAGACCCGCCAATAGCAGATGCTTGTTTCTTTCATTTTGAAAATATCTAACAAACTGCAATACAGCAAGAAGCGTAAAGAACACCAAAGGAGTATCCGGCAAGATGAAAATTCCCGTTATCACAAAAACGTAGACCGAAGCCGTATAAAGCAAGGCCGCATAAAAACCAGTCTGCTCATTTTTCACCTGTTTGCCAATCAGATAAATCAGATACGTATTTAGCGTCATGAAAACGACAGACGAAAGCCTCAAAAAGAACTCGCTTGTAAACAAAAGATTACAACTGAACAACTGAATGAACCAGCCCACCATAGGCGGATGATCGAAATGACTCCAATCAGGATAAAGCGCGTAAGTCCAATAGTAGACCTCATCATTCCCAAATTCAAGAAAAAACGCCAAAAAGCCTCTTAATAAAGCACTTACGCTTAACAATAAAATCAAACATTTATTTATATTCTGTTGTTTTATCTTCATTAAAAAGTGATTTTAAAATAGACGTACAAGACTGCAAATATATGCTAAAAATGGACTTTTTCGTATCATATTTTTTTGTATTTTTGTAAAAATTTATAAATAAAAGCACATTACTATTAAACACTAAAAACAACAATATGGATTCAAATCCTAATGAAAATATAATTGAAAAAGTAACCAACAAAGAATATGAGTTTGGCTTTGTGACTGATATTGAAACAGATTTCGCACCGAAAGGACTTAACGAAGATATCATCAGACTCATTTCTGCAAAAAAAGACGAACCTGAGTGGTTACTCGAATTTCGATTAAAAGCATATAGACATTGGTTGACGATGAAACAGCCTACTTGGGCACATCTCAACATCCCTCCTATTGACTATCAAGATATTATTTACTACGCAGCTCCTAAGAAAAGAAAAGAGCTCCAAAGTCTGGACGAAGTAGACCCTGAGTTGTTAGACACTTTCAACAAACTGGGCATCTCTTTAGACGAGCAGAAACGTCTCTCTGGCGTTGCCGTCGACGCTGTTATGGACAGTACTTCTGTCAAGACCACTTTCCAGGATACTTTGTCAAAACATGGAATCATCTTCATGTCGTTCAGCGAGGCCGTAAAACAATATCCTGACTTAGTCAAAAAATATTTAGGAACTGTCGTTCCTTATACCGACAACTTCTTCGCAGCATTGAACTCTGCTGTATTTAGCGACGGATCATTCTGTTACATTCCTAAGGGCGTACGTTGTCCACTCGAATTATCGACATATTTCCGTATCAATGCGGCTAACACAGGACAGTTCGAACGTACACTCATCGTTGCGGAAGAAGGCGCATACGTAAGTTATATGGAAGGCTGTACTGCTCCACAACGCGATGAAAACCAGCTTCATGCTGCTATCGTAGAAATCATCGCAGAGACAGATGCAGAAGTAAAATATTCAACAGTACAAAACTGGTATCCAGGCGACAAAGACGGCAAAGGCGGTATCTATAACTTCGTTACAAAACGAGGCATCTGCCGCGGCGACCGTTCAAAAATATCATGGACACAGGTCGAAACAGGTTCCGCAATCACTTGGAAATACCCAAGCTGCATCTTGAAAGGCGACTACACAACAGCAGAATTCTATTCTGTTGCTGTGACAAACAACTACCAACAAGCCGACACCGGAACCAAGATGATCCACTTAGGCAAAAACAGCCGAAGCACAATCATATCAAAAGGTATATCAGCAGGTTACAGCCAAAACAGCTATCGTGGTTTAGTCCGCATCGCTCCTAACGCAAGCAACTGCCGCAACTTCTCACAATGCGACTCATTGCTCCTCGGCGACAAATGCGGCGCACACACATGGCCATATATAGAATGTGACAACGACACAGCTATCCTCGAACACGAGGCCACAACATCGAAGATTTCTGAAGACCAATTGTTCTACTGCAACCAAAGAGGCATCGACACCGAGAAAGCAATCGGCTTGATCGTCAATGGTTACGCAAAAGACGTCTTGAACAAACTTCCGATGGAATTTGCCGTTGAAGCACAGAAATTATTATCAATCACATTGGAAGGCAGTGTCGGTTGATGTTTTAAAACTTAAGAAAATTAATAGTTATGTTATTCGAAATAAAAAACTTACACGTCTCAGTTGGAGGCAAAGAAATATTAAAAGGCTTTAACTTAAGCGTCAATGAAGGCGAGATTCACGCCATCATGGGACCTAACGGAACTGGAAAAAGCACCTTGGCAGCTGCAATCACAGGAAGAGAAGGCTACGAAATCACAGAAGGCGAAATATGGTTCAAAGGCAAGAATATCATGGAGATGAGTCCAGCTGACCGCGCTAATGAAGGCATCTTCCTCAGTTTCCAATATCCAGTCGAAATCCCTGGCGTAAGCATCCAAAACTTCATGCGTACTGCTGTAAACGCAAAGCGTGAATACCAAGGACTTCCAAACATGCCAATGCCAGAATTCATCAAGATGATGAAGGAAAAACAAGCCATGGTTGAAATCACAGCTAAGTTACAAAACCGTTACGTAAACGTAGGTTTCTCTGGCGGTGAGAAAAAGAAAAACGAGATTTTCCAAATGGCTATGCTCGAACCACAACTCGCTATCCTCGATGAAACAGACTCTGGTCTTGACATCGACGCTTTGAGAATCGTGGCTAATGGCGTAAACCAACTTCATAGAGACGACAATGCTTTCATCGTAATCACTCACTACCAACGACTTCTCGACTATATCGTTCCTGATTTCGTTCATGTCATGTACGACGGACGTATTGTAAAATCTGGCGACAAGTCACTCGCATTAGAACTTGAAGAAAAAGGTTACGAATGGATTAAAGACACCATTCTTTAATATTTAAATTTGTAACTCATGGAAAATCAAAATATTAAAAACATGCAGAACAAATTCATCGAATATGCCAACAATTCGATGGAAATGATTTCTGCCAACGACACTCCAAGAGTGAAGCAGTTACGTCAAGAAGCGCTCAACCGCTTCATCGACAACGGCTTCCCAACAAAGAAGATGGAGAAATGGCGTAACTCACGCATGGTAGAATGTGTCAACGAAGATTTCAACATCGACAAGATTGAAAACAAGAAACACGATTTCTGCTGCGTGATACGCGAACTTGACACAGAATCAGTATCATTGACAAACGGCAGATTCTCTGAAGAAGAACAGCTTAGAGTCTTAGAAAACGGCATCGTCATTGGCAGTACACGCAGAGCTATGCAAGAATATCCAGAATTATTCGAGAAATATTTCGGCACTTGCAACATCAACGATAACAATGGATTTTACGATATCAACACTGCACTCTGGCAAGACGGTTTCTTCATCTATGCTCCTAAAAACGCTATAGGAGAAAAACCTATCCAGATAATAAAGATTATCGATGAGGAAAACAATCCTTTCATCCAGACACGTAACCTCATCATCGTTGAGAGCAATGCTCAATTGCAAATCATTGACTGCGACGACTCTATAAAAGAGCAATCAAGTTTTGTAAATTCATATACAGAAATATTCATTGGAGAAAACGCTCAACTTGAAAACTACAAGCTTCAAAATTTGAACGACAATTCTTCATTGTTAAATACAAATACAGCTAAGCAATTAGCGAACAGCAGATTACAGTCTCACACCATCAGTTTCAACGGCGGCAAGATCCGCAACAACATACATGTTGACATTGACGGAGAAGGTGCAGAATGTAACATCTACGGATTATATCTCGTTGACAAGACACAGCATGTCGACAATCAATTGAAGGTAAATCATAACGTAGCTAATTGCAACAGCAACGAAAAATTCAAAGGCATCCTCGACAACAACGCCACCGCTGTTTTCAACGGTCACGTTTATGTTGCGCCTAACGCACAGAAAACCATTGCATATCAAAACAACAGCAATATCATCTTAACAGATAAAGCTAAGATAAACACATTGCCATTCCTTGAAATCTATGCCGACGACGTGAAATGTTCACACGGCTCATCAATCGGACAATTAGACCAAGAGGCTATGTTCTATATGCAACAAAGAGGCATCAGCAAGGAAAACGCACGCATGCTTTTGATGTACGCTTTCGCTGCTGAAATAAGCAATAACATTGGTATTGAAGCACTTCGCGAACGCATCGACGATATGATTAAACGTCGTTTGAAAGGCGAGTTATCATCATGCGAAAATTGTGTATTCCAATGCAATACGCCTAAAGAATACGATTTCAAGATTGACTTAAGCAAGATATGATAAACAATTTTGACATAAACGAGATACGCCAGCAGTTTCCGATTTTAGACAGAACAGTCTACGGAAAGCCATTGGTATATTTCGACAATGCTGCCACTACACAGAAACCACTTTGCGTAATCGAAAGAGAACGTGACTATTACCTCAATGAAAACTGCAACATACACCGCGGCGTTCATTATTTGAGTCAGGAAGCGACAGAGGCTTACGAGAACGCTCGTAAGACAGTAGCGTCTTTCTTGAACGCAAAAGATTCAAACGAGATTATCTTCACAAGAGGAACAACAGAGTCGTTGAATCTTCTTGCCACAAGTCTCGGAAAACTTCTTGTCAATGAAGGCGATAAGGTTTTAGTATCAGCGATGGAGCACCATTCAAATATGGTTCCTTGGCAACAGATGGTACAAGAAAAACATGGTGAGCTTTTAGTCATTCCTATGGACAAAAACGGCGTCTTAGATTTAAACGCTTACGAAGAATTACTGAAGCTGTCGCCAAAGATTGTCAGCATAGCACACATTTCCAACACATTAGCAACCATCAACCCTATCAAGGAGATGATTGCGATGGCACATAAATACGATATACCTGTCATCATCGACGGTGCACAGTCAATAGCACATCATATCATTGACGTTCAAGACCTCGACTGCGACTTCTTCGTATTTTCAGGACATAAGATGTACGCTCCTATGGGTATTGGCGGACTTTATGGCAAGATGGAATGGTTGGAAAAGATGCCACCTTATCAATACGGCGGTGAAATGGTTGACACTGTAAGTTTTGAAAAGACTACATTCAACAAAGTGCCGTTTAAGTTTGAAGCTGGCACTCCTAATGTCGGGGCAGCGCTTGGACTTGAAGCAGCAGTGAAATTCATACAAAGTCTTGACAGAAAAGCCGTTGAAGAATACGAAGAACATCTTTTGAATTATGCTGCAGAACAACTTTCAAAGATAGAAGGCATAAGATTCATAGGACAAGCTCCAAAAAGAAGCGGTTTGGTTTCTTTCGTAATCGACGGAATTCACCCTTACGACTTAGGAACCATCATTGACAAAATGGGCGTCGCTGTAAGAACAGGACACCATTGCGCTGAACCTGTAATGACATTCTTCGAGATCCCTGGAACCGTAAGAGCTTCATTTGCAATATACAACACAAGAGAAGAAATTGACATTTTCATTAAGGCTGTAGAAAGAGCAGCTAATATGTTAAGATAAATTAAAATTGTAAGAAATGACTATTAAAGAGATACAAGATTCTATAGTAGAAGAATTTTCAATGTTCGACGATTGGATGGACAGATATTCTATGTTAATCGAAATGGGCAAGGACTGTCCGATGATTGACGCACAATATCGTAACGACAACTATCTCATCAACGGATGTCAATCAAGAGTTTGGTTACACGCAAAGATGGAAGACGGCAAGGTATATTACAGCGCTGACAGCGATGCTGTTATCACCAAAGGCATCATCAACTTGTTAATAAAAGTCTTTTCAGGACAAACTCCTAAAGACATCGTTGAAGCTGATATGAGTTTCTTAGATGAGATTGGATTAAAAGAACACCTCTCACCTACTCGTTCCAACGGATTATTGAGTATGGTAAAACAAATGATGTTATACGCTGAAGTGTTTAATAGTAAAGCATAAAGTGTATAGTTAATAGTTTATAGTAGTTGCAAGTGAAAAGTTATAAGTTAAAAGTTTGTAAACAATAATAAATACACTACAAATCTTCCTACTTTAAACTTTCAACTACTATAAACTATACACTATCAACTATAAACTAAAAAAATATGTGGGATATTTTTAAGAAGAAGGTTATGACAACAGAAGAAAAAGAATTATTAAAAGAAAGAATAATAGCCGTTTTAGGCACCATTTACGATCCTGAGATTCCTGTTGACATATATAAATTAGGATTGATTTACGAGATCAACATCGACGATGAAGCTAATGTCAATATTTTGATGACTGTAACAGCACCTAACTGTCCTGTTGCCGATCAGCTTCCAATGCATGTCAAGGAAAAAGTCGGCACAATGATGGGTGTAAAGAAATGCAAGGTAGAATTGACATTTGAGCCAGCATGGTCACCAGCGATGATGACAGAAGAAGCTCGCGCCGAGTTAGGATTCGATGACGGATTCGGTTTAGGAGATTTAATGTATTGATCCACGAATTGACACAATTATAAAGACGTGATTGCCACGTCTTTTTTTGTTTCCACTAATCATCACGAATTGAACACGAAATGAAAAAAGTCCCGATCGGGACTTTTTTCATTTATCATAAACCTCACATCCTGAGGTTTTGAGTTTCTGAGTTTTTGAATTTCTAATTCTTATAAAGTGTCGTAAGCTTCGATCAAGTCTTTTGCAAAGCCGTAGAACATTTGAGCGACTGCTGTGAAGTCCATATTGAGGTCTTTGCTTAATCCTATCATTTCTTTGAACATAGCGACGTTGTACCATTGCAAGCATTGGAATGCTCTGTGGAAATGAAGGCGTTTCAACTCTTCACTTGTTGGTTTATGTCCGAGATATGCTTCTAACAAACTAAGAGCCTTATCGAAACCAGCGTTGCCGTAACAAGCGATATCATAATAAGGATCGTTCATACCAGCAAATTCCCAGTCGAGGATATAAAGCTTCTCGCCATCGATAACCAAGTTTGTTGGCTGATAGTCGCAGTGGCAAGGAACGTGTTTGATATCTTTATATGTATCACGCATTGCATTCAAGCGATTGCGTAAGTCGAGATATTCTTGTGGATGAGTAAAACCTAACTCTATGCAATATTTCTCATAATTATCGAGACGGCCGAAAGCATTATATTCTTCGAATTGCAAGTCACTTTCGTGCAACTTCTTCAATGCTGCTGCTGACATTTCATTATAAGAAACTATGTCTGTATTTGACATAATAGTGCCTTCTACATAAACAGCGAGTTTTTCGCCTGTTCTCAACTCAACATAAACTGTCTCGTTGTTAACGCCTAATTTCTCAACCTTTTGGATGTTATCCCATTCTTCGTTTCTGTCAACAAAACGTTCTGCATATTTACCAGGAACGCGATATGTATATTGTTTACCTTGACATTCTACAACGTAAGTATAATTACTCATACCACCTTCAAGACGTTTAAGTATCTTAGCATCGGTAGCATTCATGAGTAGGTTAACTCTTTTAACGATATAAGCTTCTATTTCCATTGTTTATTTTTTAAATATTACCTAATAATTGTGCGCAAAAGTAAAAAATTATACGAAATAAATATATCATTCTGCCATATTTTTTTTGTAGTTTTGCACTCAACAACAATGGGGGTTTAGCTCATCAGGTAGAGCGTCAGGTTCGCAATCTGAAGGCGGCCGGTTCGAGTCCGGTATCCTCCACAAAATCAAGATGTTTCAAACATAAAACATCTATCAGCAATAACACCTATTTCCATTGTAAAGGTCTTGCTTTTTCAATGTTATCAGCATTACTTCCTATATATAATCGGTTACTTTTAATACCGTCAACAAACTTATAACGACCTTTAGTACATTCCAGAAAAACATTATCATTATTAGGCAACAATGTTATATAAGAATTACGTCCTGCATTATCTCTCACATCTATAGTAGCACCTGGCACACTCTCCATTATCTCATCAAATGCCCTAGTCGTTGTATTCCACAACAATGTAAAGCTCTGCAGTTCCGCCGCGGTACCGCCCAACCGCTTTTCACCAGTCAAATCCAACTTCGCAATAGAGCTGATAGTCTGTAAATTTTCCGCAACCAAGTTAAAACTTTGAACAACGCCCTCTTCATCTTTGACTGGTGTTGCCTTAACCTTTATTTTTGCAATGTGATAATTACCCAACTCATTTATATCACCTGTCTGGCGAGCATAGGATATCTTCTTACCTATCAATGTATTTTGATAATCAGCATAATAATTTGTAACATTACCATCATCACCACCTTGACCATTATTCCCAAAATAATACAAATGGTACTGTCTTGAATTTTGCAAATTATTAGCTGGTATTTCACCTGTAAACACCAACTTATCTGTCTGTTCATCAATCTCCGCTTTCATTTCATGCAAACAGCCCAACACTGTTGTACCAACGCCACTAACATGATAAGCAATTGAATACGGCACTGATACATATATGTACTCTACGCCTTTAGAATTACCCCACTTAATATTGCCATTAGGCAACAGATCTCCGAAATAACTCCTGGTATTAGGATTCAACGACATTTCAAAACGCACTGGAACCATTCTATTATCATCTGTATCCTCATTCATCTTTTCTTTATTACAACTTAACAAGAACAATAAAAATGTAACTAATACCGATAACCTTTTCATCTCACCACCTCCTTATTTTTTAACATTGCATAAATAACACCTATACACATTAATATTAACAGTCCATCTCCAATAGGAGCAGCGTCTACATTGACATTCATATCAGCGAAACTAGTACCCAATGTCTCAACGGGTAAGACACGCGTATCCACCCTTGTCTCGCTATAAGTGTTATAATTAAAGAAAGAATCCGACTTTTGTTGTGCCATTACCGAAGATGACATAACAACAAACAAAACTAATGTTGTGACTTTTTTCTTCATAAATTTAAGCTTGGTTAATAATTTATTTATCGGCACAAAAATATAAGGATTTTTCCGAAAGAAAAAGTTAAAAAAAGTTAATTTTCAGAAAGTTAACGGTTGATTTTAAAAGTTAACGGAATAAAAAAATCGATGACAATCTCAATTCATTGCCATCGATTTTTCATTATTTTACTTTTATACAGACTCTATTATATGAAAGTCTTGAAATCTTCGTAGTTCCTTTTCAACAAGTTAGGCGTATCCAAGCCATATGGGCATCTGCTTTTACACAAGTTGCAATGCAAGCAGTTTTCAATCCTTTTCATCTTCATCTTCCACTCATCGGAGAGATAGACACTATGCGGTGCACGACGTAAGAAAAGACTCATTCTTGCGCAATCGTTGATTTGAATTCCTGCAGGGCAAGGCATACAATAACCGCATCCTCTACAGAATTCTCCTGCCAGCTCTTCTCTATCCTTCTTTATTTTAGCCCAACGTTCTTCTGTCATGACTGGAGGGTTTTCCTGATATGAGATAAACTCATCAAGTTCTGATTCTCTTTGGATTCCCCATATTGGAAGAACGTGTTCGTATTGATTCAAGAAAGCGTAAGCGCAAGCTGAGTCGTTGATAAGACCACCTGACATTGCTTTCATACAGATGAAGCCAATCTCTCTCTCCTTACACATCTGAACCAACTCCAATTCCTTCTCAGAACTGATGTATGAGAATGGGAACTGTATTGTTTCATAGAGTCCAGATTCAATGGCTTCTTTTGCAATATGATGACGGTGATTCGTCAAACCGATATGTCTGATGATACCTTTTTCCTTAGCTTCAAGCATTGCATCATAGACACCGCTCTCGTCACCAGGTTTCGGGCAGAAACTCGGATTATGGAATTGATACAAATCTATATAATCTGTTTTGAGCAATCCGAGACTTGTCTCAAGATCTTTCCAGAAAGCAGTCACATTGGTAGCCGCGGTCTTTGTTGCGATGATAACCTTATCGCGAATGTCGCTGAGTGCATAACCCATTTTCTCTTCGCTGTCGGTATAGAATCGCGCTGTGTCGAAATAAGTAATGCCATTATCAAAAGCCTTACGCAAGAGATAAGCCGCATCTTCTTTCGAGATACGCTGTATCGGCAAAGCACCGAAACCGTTCTTGTTTACAACAAAACCCGTCTTACCTAATGTGACTGTCTGCATACCTTATATATTAATATTGACAAATTAGAATATCAATGAGAATAATACGTATAACCAGTGAGCTGCGACACCTGCTACGAGACCGCCTACAGTGTGAGCCAAGATTGCTTTTGATGTGAGGCTACGGAATCCGAGTGAGTCGAGCATTGCTGTGTGTGTGCTGAGGTAACCGCTCCAGCACATACCCATTGCTGTGAAAACAGCGATAGCATTACCGTCGATGATACCTTCTTGGATGAAACGAGGGATGAGACCGAGAGCTGCTCCAACAGCACCAAGGGCTGTGATTGGGAACGCAACTAACTGTGGGCTCTCAAAACCGAACAACCAGTTAAATACAAAGTCTATCTTTCCTGCGAGATATGGCAACAATGCGATACCTTCGTATGCACCACCTGCATAACCGCCTTCTGGAGCACCGAATGTAAGCATCATAACAACTGTTGAAATAATAAGAACACCAGGAATGATAGCGAGACCGATGTCAACGCCTGACTTACCGCCATCAAGGATAGCATTCAAGAAACGTAAGAAAACACTGCCTTCTGACTTGAAAGAAATCTTTTCTTCATCACCTTCTTTATCACTGATTTCGACATCAAGTTCTGGGTTAGATTTCAAAATGAAACGTTGCATCAAACGTGTTGACACGATACTTCCGATAACAGCGCCGAGTAAACCAACTAATGCTGCTGGCAAATAACCTTTACCCATCATAAACATAATCACGACAAGACCCATACCGAAAGCAGTACCGAAGTTTGTCAATGAAATGAGCTGGTATTTCTTGAAATAACGTGCGAAATGAGCGTCTTTTGAAAGACTGATGATAGCTGGGTTG
>JAFYUH010000006.1 GCA_017549605.1 Bacteroidales bacterium | reverse complement strand
GTTTTGACTCCTATTCATTCCTAATTCCTAACTCCTAATTCCTAATTTAACAAGGAATTATGAAAAAGACATTACTACTTACA
The DNA here is from genome assembly GCA_017549605.1 of Bacteroidales bacterium. GTDB lineage: Bacteria > Bacteroidota > Bacteroidia > Bacteroidales > F082 > Limimorpha. Next base: position 19,003 of record JAFYUH010000006.1, on the reverse strand, counting down.
TTAGCATTATTCATTTCAGCATCGATCTTTGCTCAGAGCAGGTCAGTGCTTTTAAGAGAGACTTTCGACTCTATGTCTCTCCCTGCTGGTTGGAAAACAACTGACAATTGTGTCGACAACTGGTCTATATCCACAACCAACAGAGCTGGCGGTGAAGCCAACGAATTAAAGTTCAGCAACGACCCTAAGGTCTCAGGCGCTTCACGTATAATAACAACTCCTGTTGACTTGACAGGCTTATCAACAGTCACAGTATCATTCCGTCATTTCTTCGACAAAAAGACCATCTCTGGCGCTATCGGCATCGCCACATCTTCCAACAACGGACAAACATGGAACCAAGCTTGGTCTTTGACATATTCAGAAAGCGGCCAATACAATGTCATCGCTACTCTGAAGAACGCTGATATGGGAAAAAGCAACGTCATGTTCTGCATCTATTTCCAAGGCAACTCCAACAATATCAACGGCTGGTATTTCGATGATATAGAAATATCTTCTACTGAAGCCATCGACGCTAAGGCTCAAAGCATCGACATGGGCGACATCGTTCCAGCTGGCGACAACAGCATAAGCTTCACAGTACAGAACACTGGTAGCGACGTAATAACATCTTTCGAAGCTGAATTCGTAATGAATGGCGAGACAATAACAGAAAGTTTTGAAACTGAATTGGCTCAATTTGAGACAGAACAATTCACATTCGAAAAAACTATCAACCTCACTCCTGACAACTACAGCAGCGAGATCACCATCACTTCCGTCAACGGACAAGAAGATCAGAATAAGGTAAACAACAGCGCTCGCAAGAACATCCGCGTCGCTATGAACAAGACACAAAGATTACCTATGATAGAACATTTCTCAAGTTCTACATGCGCTTCTTGCGTTGTATTAGATGGCACAATGAAAGAGTTGACAGCCAACAACCCTGGCAAATACGTCTATACAAAATATGTCATGAACTGGCCTTCTCCAGGCGACCCTTACTACACAGCAGAAGGCGGTGTGAGAAAGAACTTCTACAATGTTGGCAGCGTTCCTTTCTTGGCTTATAATGGCATCGGCCGCAGCTATAATGCTGTCACACAAGAAGAATTAGACGAAATCTACACCTCACCAGCTTTCATCGACATCAAAGGTTCTTTCAACATCGACGGCACAAATATCAGTGTAGTGGCAGACGTAATGTCTTACATCGACATCAACAACGTAAACGTATATATTTCTGTCAATGAAAAGATGACTACAGAAAACATCGGCACCAACGGTCTCAAGGAATTCCATCACGTCATGATGAAGATGTTCCCTGACGCTAAAGGCAGCGCAACAGACCTCAAGGCATGCGAATACCAACGTTTCGAATTCAACCACGAAATGGAATTGACATTCGTTGAAGAAATTGAAGACCTCGAAGTTGCAGTATGGATCCAAGACACCGAAACAAAAGAAATCTACAACAGCAGATATTTATATGAATACTGCTCACATCCTTATCCTGTACAAAACCTTCAGTTGACAAACTCTGACAATCTCACTATCAGCTGGGAAGCTCCAGAAAAAGGCAGCCCTGTCGGATATAACTTATACGTCAACAACGAATTGACATTGGAAAACACAACAGCATTGTCATATACAGTAGAAAACGCAGAAGGATTCTATGGCGTTGAAGTTGTCGCTTTATATGAAAACGACATCAAATCAATAGGTGCAGCAAACAAAATCATCGTCGGCTGCCAAGCTCCTGTTAACGTCAACTACGTTTTGGAACCTTTCGCAGAAGGCTTCGACTATAAACACAAAGTCACCTTGACATGGGATGAAGTCGATGAAGCTGATTTCTATACTGTTTATGTAAACGGCGAAAAACTCAGCGACGTTAACGAGACATCATTCGTAACAGGCTTCGACAAGAGCGGAACATACCGTTATACAATAACATCAAACTGCGACTCTGAAGAATCAGAACATTCAGAAGCATGCGTAGTGTTCTTGGACATTGCCGGCATTGAAGAAACAGCTGCTAACATCGGCATCTACCCTAACCCAGCCCACGACAGACTTTATATCAAGACAGAAGCTGAAATCAATGAAGTTGTTATTTATGACATTTATGGAAGACACCAAGTCACCGAGACACCAAGTCACCAAGAGATGACAAGTGTTAACGTATCAGGTTTAAAGACTGGAATTTATTTCGTTAAGATAAATACAAATCAAGGAGAAACAGTTAAAAGATTTATTAAAAAATAATTAGGAATGAGGAATGAGGAATGAGGAATTGTTTTGACTCCTATTCATTCCTAATTCCTAACTCCTAATTCCTAATTTAACAAGGAATTATGAAAAAGACATTACTTCTCACATTAGCATTATTGTTCTCGACAACAATATTTGCACAGTTGATCGACGAGAGATTCGATTCAGCTGAATTGCCTGAAGGCTGGAGCATTATGGGCGATGCAGTAAAGAACTGGTCTATCAGCAACACAAACAACGCTGGCGGCGAAGCCAACGAAGCCAGACTCTTCTGGAGTCCTCAGTTCTCAGGAGTGACACGCCTCGTCACAAAAGCCGTCGACCTCACAGATGTTGAAGGCGTTTCTATCAACTTCAGCCATTACTTCGAAAACTATGACCAAAACTACAAAGCCAAGTTAGGCATCGCCACATCATCAGACAACGGCGCCACATGGAACGAAGGCTGGTCATTGGAATACAATGTCCCTGGCAGATATAATATTGAAGAAAGAATCGTGACAGCCGACATGGGAAAAGAAAATGTCATGTTCTGCATCTTCTTCGATGGCACTTCATTCAACTTCACACAATGGTGCTTCGACAATATCGTAATCAAAGCACAATCTAATTCAGAGGCAAGATTGAACAGCATCGACATCTACGACAAAATCGGTTCTGGTCCATTGGATGTCAAGTTCAGCGTACAAAACATGGGCAACAACAACATCCAGTCTCTCGTTGCAAGCTACGAATTGGAAGGCTACGAAACAGTGACAGAGACATTCTCTGCATCAATAGCTTCATTCGGAACATCTACATTCACCTTCTCTGACAAGAAGAACGTCCTCCCTGGAACATACAAAATCAAGGTTAACATCTTGAGCGTAAACGGCGGCGAAGACAATACAGCCGACAATGTCTTGTCAAAAGAGTTCAACGCTTCATTAGGAGAGAAACAAAGAATCCCTATGATTGAACACTTCTCAAGTTCTACATGCGCTCCTTGCGTCTTGATAAACCAATTGATGGTTAAGGTCACAGACAACAACCCTGGAAAATACACTTACACTAAATATGTAGTCAACTGGCCAGGAATGGGCGACCCTTATTTCATCAGCGACAACTATAATAAATGTATGTTCTATAATGTATCTACAGTGCCACAGATGTTCCTCGACTCTGAGTTACAGCTCAGCGGCAGCACTGCACAGCCTGTCACACAAACAAAATTGTTACAGAGATATGACGTTCCTGCTTTCGCAGAAATCAGAGGAGCTTTCAACGTAAATCCAGAAGATAAAACCGTCACTCTCATCGCTGACGTAGCATCATACGTTAACCTCGACGACGTAAGAACATTCATCACCATAAATGAAAAGACTACAACAGAAAACATCGTAGAATATGGCGGCAACGGTGAGACTGAATTCCACCACGTCATGATGGCGATGATGAATGGCAGCGACGGCATCGAGACAACAATCAAGGCCGGCGAATACAAACGTTTCGAATACACTTACGACATGAGCACCACTTTCATGGAAGACATCAACGACCTCGAAGTGGCAGTATGGGTACAAGATATAAAGACAAAAGAAATCTTCAACAGCCATTATCTGTATGAATATACAAACCACCCTTATCCAGTTGAAAACCTCCAGATCACTGAAGGCAACAGACTCAAGATAACATGGGACAAACCAGAAAACGCAGAACCTCTTGGCTACAACCTTTATATCAATAATGAGTTGACATTAAGCAACACTCAAGAGAAATCTTTCAGCGTCGACAAATCAGACTTCTGCGTGGTGGAAGTAATAGCTTTGTATGAAAACGCCATGACATCTGTAGGAGCTGTCAACATCTACTCATCAGAGTTCGGCGTACCTCAGAACCTCACAGTGACAGACAACACCTCAAATATCGTTGTCTCTTGGGATGCAGTCGAAGGCGCCATCGGCTATGAAGTATATCGTAACAAGAAATACTATGCAAGCGTAGAAACAACATCATTCACCGACATCGACTTCTTGAAAGGCGACCAATGCTGCTATCAAGTTAAAGCTGTATTCGAAAACAACAACAAATCAGCATTGACAAAAGAAGAATGCGTTACAGCAACAGGCGACATGCTTGAAGAACTCAACAGCAGATTGGAGATATACCCTAACCCTGCCAACGACATGCTCTTCATCGACGCTGACTTTGAAATCAATGAAGTTGTTATTTATGATGTTTATGGAAGACAACAAGTCACCGAGACACCAAGTAACCAAGATATGACAAGTGTTAACGTTTCTGGATTAAACGCTGGAATTTATTTCGTTAAGATAAACACCAATCAAGGAGAAATAGTTAAAAGATTTATTAAAAAATAAACAAGACATACGTCCGTATGTCTCTACAAGAAATTTTAATATTAAATAGAAGCTGCTATTTTTTAGGCGAACTCCTGTAGAGACACACGGTCGTGTGTCTAAAGACAAAAATTATGAAAAAGACATTATTATTAACATTAGCATTATTGTTATCTGTAGCAGTTTCTGCACAGAACAGAGGCACTTTGTTGAGAGAGACTTTCGACTCTCCTGAGATGCCTGAAGGCTGGAAGATAACAGGCGGCAACACACAGAACTGGTCGCTCTCTGAAACAAGTTTCTGCGGCGGTGACGCATACGAAATGAAGTTGGATTACTCTCCTGTCTTCTATAACGGATTCACAAAACTCACATTTCCAACACTCAACCTCACTGGCGTCGACAGCATAACAGTTTCTTTCAAACATTATGTCGACATCTACACCACCTATCCTTCAACGATAGGCATCGCCACATCATCAAGCAACGGAATGAAATGGGAAATCTGTTATGAAGAAAGCTTCTACTCAGACGGCCAACATAACATCAGCAAGGTGATTGCAAACGACGACATGAACAAGGAAAAAGTCATGATTTGCATCTTCTTCAAAGGCAACTCTGCAAACATCAACGCTGTGTATTTCGATGATATCGAAGTCATGACAATAGATGCCAACAATGCAAAACTCGCTTCTATCGACATTCCTAACAACATCGGCAGCGGCAACACACAAGTCAAGTTCTCAGTCCAGAATGTAGGCGCAGAAAACATCAAGTCTTTCGAAGCTGAATACGATATCGACGGCGTGAAATACAGCCAGATGTTCGAGACTGACATGGCGACATACGACACAAAAGAATTCACTTTCGACCAGGACATTTATCTTATTCCTAACAAATATGATGTCGTCGTCAACATCACTTCCGTCAACAACAAAGACGACCAAGACCTCAGCAACAACACTATGACAAAAGAAGTCAATGTGGCTTTAGGTTCTACACAAAGAATGCCTATGATTGAACACTTCTCAAGTTCAACATGTACCTATTGCGTTGGCGTCGACAACCTTATGCACAGTTTGACAAATAGTAACCCTGGCAAATTCACTTACGTAAAATATCCTTTGAACTTCCCTGCTCCTGGCGACCCTTACAACACAGAAGAATGTCAGGTAAGAAAGGAATATTACGGAGTCAACGCTGCTCCACGCGTAGTCCTCGACGGATCTAACTTAGGTTCTACAGCCGTATCACAATACCAACTCGATGAAAGCTATAACACCACATCTTTCGTCGACATCAAAGGCGCTTTCAATGTCGAAGGCAAGACTATCAATATCACTACAGACATCATGTCATATATAGACTTGAAAAAAGTCAAGGCTTTTGTTGTTGTCAATGAAAAGAAGACTACAGGCAATGTCGGAACTAACGGCGAGACAGAATTCCATCATGTGATGATGAAGATGCTCAACGACGCCAACGGCAACGACATCGAAGTTCAGCTTGGAGAACACCAACGTCTCGAGTTCTCTTACGATATGTCTAACACCTTCGTAGAAGAAATGAACGACCTTGAAGTAGCAGTATGGATCCAAAACATCGTCACCGGAGAAGTGTTCAACAGCGGTTTCATCTACGAATATACCCAACACCCTTATCCTGTAAGAAACCTTGAAGTGACAAACGAAGATAATAACTTACAGATTACATGGGATGCACCAGAAGGAAACAATCCTACAGGATATAATATCTATGTCAACAATGAATTAGTCGCTAACAACACCAAGGAGTTATCATATTCTACAACCAACAGCAGCGATTATTATGTAGTTGAAGCTGTAGCTTTATATGACAACAGAAAATCTGTCGGCGTCATCAAATCTTCATTCCCTAAAAACGAAGACGAAAATGGCAGCGACACAACAAACCTTGTTGCAAACTATGAAAACAGATTCGAGATCTATCCTAATCCAGCAAACGACATCCTCTTCATCAATGCAGAAGTCGAGATCAATGAAGTTATGATTTATGATGTTTATGGAAGACTCCAAGTCACCAAGTCACCAAGTCACCAAGAATTGACAAGTGTTAATGTATCTGGATTGAATGCCGGAATTTACATCATTAAGATAAAGACAAAAGAAGGAAATATAGTTAAACGATTTATTAAGCAATGAGCTATGGGCTATGGGCTGTGAGCCATGAGCATTTTTACAAAAATAATTGTCAATTGCTCACGGCTCTTTGCTCGCTTCTCACAGCAAAAAAAGTTTTATTCCACAGCTGCTGAGCATATCAGTTTTTTTCGTAACTTTGAACCACGATTAACTATAAACTAATTTAAAATTTAAGCTTATGAAGAAATCATTACTTTTATTATTCGCGCTAATCATTTCTGCAACATTATTTGCACAAGATGACAACTGCCCTGTTCCTGAAAACCTCCAAGCCAAAGTTGAATTAAACAATCCAGACTACGGCAAGAAATACAAAGTCATCTGCACTTGGGATGCTATCGAAGGCGTTGACGGTTATGCAGTTTACGTTTCAACACAATACTATCCAGAAGGAATGTGGATGGGCAATGTATCAAACACAGAATTCGTAATGGGCTCAGACGTTGAAGGTCAATTGTATTTCTCAGTATTGACAATCTGCGACGCTGAAAACGAAATCGTATCAGACCGCTCTGAAGAAGTTTCAGTAATCCTCAGCGAGGATGAAGTTGAAGACTTCAACGCAATAAAAGCTCCAACAAACTTGACAGCAACAGCAAACAGCACTTCTTCAATTGAATTGACATGGGACGCTGTTGAAAACGCAAACAGCTACTTCGTATATTGCAACGATGAGGAAATAGCAAACATCACTGCTACAACATACGTTGTTGAAAACTTAAAATACAACACCGAATATTGCTACACCGTAACAGCAATGGGTGTTGACACAGAATCAGACCCTTCAGAAGAAGCTTGTACAAAAACATTAGGCGAATCACTCAGTGAAAGCGAAAGCTACTTCAACATCTTCCCTAACCCAGCTTCAGATAACATCACAATTTCTACAAACCAAGAAATAACAGAAGTTAACATCTACAATATCTTAGGCGTTAATGTTTATAATGAACAATTTACAATTAACAATTCACAATTGAATGTTAACATTTCAGATTTCTGCAATGGCGTTTACTTCATCAAAGTGAAAACAGAAGAAGGAGAAATAGTAAAAAGATTTATTAAAAAATAATAATATGGATTTGAGGGGATAAGGGTATAAGGGTATAAGGGTATGAGGGTATGAAGATTTGAATTTCCTCAAATCCTTAGTTCCTCAAATCCTTAGTTCCTTAGTTCCTCAAATCCTTAGTTCCTAATACAAAAGAAGTATGAAAAAAATAATTTTATCATTAGCATTGGTTTTAAGCATTTCATCAATGCTTTTCGCACAATCAAGCGCATATAAATTCACTGACGATGTCGTTGTCCCTCACACTTCAGTAAAGAACCAAGCCAAATCAGGCACATGCTGGTGCTTCGCAGGATTAGGTATGGTAGAAGCTGAGATAATGAGAAAATATAATGTTGAAATCGACCTTTCAGAAATGTATCTCGTCCGTTGGGCTTATGCTAACAAGTTTGAGAAATTCGTACGCATGCAAGGTACTTGCAACTTCAGTCCTGGCGGCGAAGTCTTCGACGTATTATATGCCATCAACGAAAACGGCATGATGCCAAACGAAGCTTACGACGGACTCGTTTTAGGCGACAAGACTCACAACCACGGTGAATTACACACCGTACTCGCTGAATACGGCAAAATCGTTAACAAACAAAGTAACGGCAAAATCAGCAAGGCATGGCCTAATATGGTTCAAGAAATCTTAAACGTTTATCTCGGTGAAACTCCTGCTACATTCACTTTCGAAGGTGCAGAATACGACGCTAAGTCATTCGCAGAGAAATATCCTATCAACATCGAGGATTACGTACAAATCGGCGCTTTCACAAACCACGAAAACTACAAGCCTTACATCATGCCTATCCAAGACAACTGGACAAACACCCTTACTTACAACATGCCACTTGACGAGTTGATGAACGAACTCGACAACGCATTGAACGAAGGTTACACTGTTGGCTGGGCACAAGACGTAAGCGACAAAGGCTTCAGCCGTAACGCAGGCGTAGGTGTTGTTCTTGAAGACAATGTTGAAAAAATCAGACAATCAGACGTTAAGAAATACAAGAAGATGAGCGACGCTGACATCACAGCTTCATTATATAAATTTGAAATTTTGATGCCAGAAAAAGAAGTAACAGAAGAGATGCACCAAGAAGCATACGAAAATGGTCAGACAACCGACGACCACAGCATGCTCATCGTCGGCATCGCCCACGACCAAAACGGCAACAAATACTATAAAGTGAAAAACTCATGGACAAGCAACTACGGATATGAAGGCTACTGGTATTGCTCAGAACCATTCGTACGTCTCCACACCATGTTCTTCACTGTCAACAAAGAAGCTTTGACATCAGACATAAAAGCAAAATTAGAATTATAAACAATTATTAACTTAAATTAAATTAACACTATGAACTTTAAAAAATTCTTAGCAGCAACAGCATTAGCATTCGTTATGCCATGCTTAGCAAATGCACAAGAAGCAGAACAAGCTCCAGAAGAAAAAGGCTGGATCTTCTCAGAAGAAGTAAGACTTCCTGTTACTTCAGTTAAAAACCAATACGCAGCTGGTACATGCTGGTGCTATTCATCATTATCATTCGTAGAAGCTGAATTATTACGCATGGGCAAAGGTGAATACGACTTCTCAGAAATGTTCATCGTATGGAACACATACATGGATCGCGCTAAAGCTGCAGTTCGCACACACGGCGACATCTCTTTCTCACAAGGCGGTTCATTCTACGATGTACTTTACGGTATCAAACATTACGGTTTAGTTCCAGACGCAGAATTGTCAGCTGGTGTTAAACACGGTGAAACACTTTCTAACTTCTCAGAATTCTCAAGCGTTTGCGACCCATTCGTAGAAGGTATCATCACAAACAAAACTTTACAAACAAACCCAGAAGGCACTCCACTTTGGCAAGAAGCTATGGCAGGTATCCTCAATGCTTACATCGGCGAACGTCCAGAAACATTCGTTTATGAAGGTAAAGAATACACTCCAAAATCATTCGCTGAAGCAACAGGTTTCAACCCAGATGACTATGTAAACTTAGCATCATTCTCACACCAAGACTGGTACAAACCTTTCATCATCGAAGTACAAGACAACTGGAGATGGGGTACAGCTTACAACCTTCCAATCGACGAATTCATGGAAGTTATGAACAATGCTATCGATAATGGTTACACTATCGCTTGGGGTTCAGACGTAAGTGAAAAAGGTTGGTTAAGAGGCGAAAACGCTGGTATCGCTGTTCTTCCTGACCTTGAAGCAAAAACAGGCAGCAACGACTCAGGTACTGACATGGCACGCTGGATCGGCATGAGCGCAGCTGACAGAGCAAAAGAAGCTCTTTCACAACCAACTCCACAACGCTGGGTATCAGACAAAGACCGTCAAGTTGCTTATGACAACTACGAAACAACAGACGACCACGGCATGATCATCTACGGTAAAGCAAAAGACCAACTCGGTAACAACTACTTCATCGTAAAGAACTCATGGGGTAACTACGGTAAATACGAAGGTTCATTATACGCTTCAGAAGCTTTCGTACGTTACAAAACTATGAACATCGTTGTTCACAAAGACGCTCTTCCAAAACACATCAAGAAAGCTCTCGGTATCAAATAAAAAAAAGCGGTCGAATGACCGCTTTTTTTATGGATTTGAGGATCTGAGGATCTGAGGGTATGAGGGTATGAAGATTCCTCAATTCCTCAGTTCCTCAATTCCTCAGTTCCTTAATTACTTCTTCATCATCTCAAATCCTTTTCCATAAACTCCCATAACGGTGTTGACAGAAACGAATGCTGCAGGGTCAGCTTGCTTAACGATTCTGATGACTCTCTGTGACTCTGTCTTACGAACCACAACCATCACGATTTCAGATTCCTTCTTTGAATACCAGCCTGTTCCTTTTATCATTGTCACGCCACGGTGCACCTCATCTCCTACTCTGTCGGCAATCTCATGAGGCTTTGATGTAAAGATAAACATCTGCACTGATTGCTTGCTACCGTTCATTGTCAAGTCGACAGCATAACTTGTAACCATAAGACCGACATAACTGTAAATCAAAAGTTCAAGGTCTTTGTAAACAAAATATGAACATGTAATAACAGCCACATTGATAAATAAGGAAAGACGACCGATTGTCACATTACGATATTTGTTTATCATCACGGCAATCACGTCAGTGCCACCAGTACTGCTACCTTCAAGGAAAATAAAGCCACAGGCAACACCATTCAATGCTGATCCTAACAAAGCAGCAAGCAACCTATGTTCAGTTCCACTCAATGGAAGACTGCCCAAATGTTCTTGCATGATGTCAACGATATATTCCTGCATCACATAGAACACCACTGAAGTCACTATAACAGAATAAATAGTGCTGAATGCAAATCTTTTTCCCAAGGACTTGAAAGAAATGAAAATCAAGATTGCATTGAAAATAAAAATCATAACACCAGTAGGGATTCCTGTCAACCAATAGATTATAGTCGAGAGACCGGTAACACCACCACCCAACATCTGATTTGGAATAAGGAAAATACACCAGCCTATAGCTGACATGATAATAGCCAATGTAATAATAATGTGGCTCTTGATTTCGTACCAAATATCAATTTTGTATTTCATAAATTATTTATTAAAATTCATTTTGCAAAGTTATAAAAATGATTCCGTTTAATAATATTTTTCTTGTTTGTTTAAGACAATTTTTCTAATTTTGTTAATCATTTAACAATTAAATACTAAACTTATGAAGTTAAAATTTTGTTTAATCGTTGGTCTACTTTTATTAACCAGCTCTTACACCAAAGCAGATGAGCTGATCAGCATCTACTTAAACAACTCTGATCTCTCACCTGTACGAATCAAAGTATCTACCATTTCTACTATCAAGTTCAAGACAACGAAATTGGTTGTCACGAACCACGACAACATCTCCAACGATTTTTATTTTTCAGATGTAATAAAAATCGCTTTTAACGAAGAAGGCACTTCAATAACTACTCCTAACGCTTCAACAGCAAGTATCTCACCGAATCCAGTAAAAGACAACTTGATGATACTTGACGCAGAAAAGATGTATGGTTCCGATATCTGCATCTACTCTGTAACCGGCACACTTGTCAGCAAGCATTCTCAATGGAATGGAGAAAGCATCGATGTATCTCATCTCAGCCCTGGCATCTACTTCGTCAACACCAATTCAACAACCTTAAAATTCGTTAAAAAATGAAAAAGCTTTTACTCGCTATAGTCATATTATTTGCAGGCATCAGTTTGAATGCTCAAAATAAAAAATGTAACAGACTTTTCCTTCATCAAAAAGGCAACGACCCTGTCGTATATATAATGAATAAAATCGACAGCATCAGTTTCGCTGAAAAAGGAAGTTCCGACAACCTTATATTACATAAAAGCAACGGAACAAGAGAAGAATTCCTCGTTGACGAACTCGACAGCTTGATTTTCAAAAACGTCGAAGGCAGAGTCGCTGCAGATGTCAACATCATCAACAGCAGTGCAACATCAGTAACCCTCGACATCATGCGTACAACCTCATGCGTAGAATACAAGATGGCGTGCATGGACTACAACTCAATCTCTACATTCGGCGACGACGACCTCATATATTATTTTGACAAGAACGTAACCGAGACCTATTCTCAAGATTTCGAAAACGTTGAAATAACAGGTCTTTCATTAGACTATAACACAGAATACGCCATCGTAACAGTAGGCGTCGATGAATACGGTTTATCATGCGATGTAGTGAGAGCAAAATTTTCCACACCAGCACAAGGTCTCGTCGGCAGCCCTGACGTCAATGTGGAAGTCATTGAAAACAACCTCTACGACTTCACTCTCAAATTTACACCAAACTCCGACGTCTCTAAATACAGCGTACTTGTAGCCCAAGAAGGAAACATCGACTATCAATACATCATGTTCTCTTACGCATTCGATTGGCAAAACACAGGCGATATGATTGAAGGCTGGGGCCTTGAATTCAAAAACACCAACACATACCAATACACAAGCCAAACTCCAAACACATATTACGAAGTCTATATCCAAGCTCTCGACGCCAATGGCAACAGAGCTCCTTATAAGGTATTTAAGTTCAAGTCAAAAGGCGCAGGAGGCGAAGGCATCGCCAAAGTAGACATCACACTTGGCGTATACAAATTAGCAGAATGGATGAACGAGAATTACGAATGGGTCATGCTCCCATCACAATTCATCACCTTCACGCCTAACGACCAGACAAGTGCTTACAGATTCAACGTCATCTTGGCAGAAAACTACAAGAAAGACATTGACGGATACCAAGAAGATTTATTCAGCAAGCCATTCATGCAGACTGACGGATGGTATCAATATGAGACATTAACAACAGACTATCAAATAGACCCAGGAACAGACTGCGTTGCCATTGCAACTGCCATGAACATCAACGATGAATGGGGTCCTGTTACAGAGTTGTATTTCACAACATCTGACAAGATGCCAAGCAAGACTGCTGCAGCAACATACAGAGTAAATACAGATCTTGTAAATGAAAAACAACATAATGGCGCAAAGAAGTCCATCGAACACATACAAGCTATTCCGTTGATCATTAAATAAGCTCACACTAGAACATTTATATCCGTCCGTGTATCTTGTATTAGATGCACGGATTTTTTTTGTTATAAATTCAGAAACTCAAAATCTCAGAAAAACTTTGGATTTAAAGAATCAGGATTGGGGAATTAAAGGTTCAATGTTCCCAATGGGATAAAAAAAAATCCCGATTTTCATCGGGATTTGAGCGGAAAACGAGACTCGAACTCCCTCCGATAAGCAGTTGTATATCAATATTCTAACATATCAGAATCGTGATTCGTCTCGAAAATTTAGAACTATTATATTAAAAAACAAAAAATAAAGAACAAAGGGCAAAGACAAGAAAATACAAGGTTGGTTGCTCAGGCTCAGGTTGGGGAATTTGGGAGATTGCAACAGGTAACAAGGTTGCGAGTTTCGGTCGCAGTAGTAGACTCTCTGCATTGGAGAAGTGGTACGAGTTGGAAGGTTGGAGAAAACCCGCTCAGTGGTATTAAGAAAAAGTAATTAACGATTAAACGGATTTTGATATGGAGACAATGGTTGTAGTAAACGGAATGACAGCACATCGTGCTAATGTGATTATGGTTCGTACAGGTTCAGCAGCAATGGGCGTAGTGATAGCCTTCGCAAAACTTTTGGTCGTAAAGTTGTAGAGAATGCGGGAGAGAATTCTGAAATGGCACTGATTAAGCTGTCTGAGTTATTCAACCATACATCACCTCAGGTTACAAGGAGATACTTAGGACTTAGGCGAGAAGAATTAATGGAAGTCTACGACTCGTTGTCATTCTAATGATTATGATGTCAATAAAGTTCTTTTTTCACTACTGAATGAGAATTTTCATTATCTTTGTGAATAAAATGATACCGAAATGAAGAAGTGCTTTATTATTCTAAGTTTTTTAACCCTATCAATAGGAACTTGTTTCTCGCAAGCGAATACTAATTTACAGAAAGAGAATATTATTGCTCAAATGAATTATTGCATTAATTCATTGACCAATATTATTCACAACAAATCCATGTCCGTCTTGGAACATGAGTCTGACCAAATATTAAATAATCTAACAATAGAACAAATTATTGGTCTATACGAAATCAACGACTTTAGAATAGATTTGTTGGATGCGGTAGGTAAATTTGGCATAACAGAACAGGAACGTGCCTTGCTTCGAAGAATACAATCTATCAAAAGGGATAATATGAAGTGGGCAGCCCTGTCTAACGCTCTTGACCCAACAATGCTTTTGACCGGTAGTGCAGGAGTAGGTATGGGTTATCAATTAGCATTTCAGACTCTACTGACTGCTGCACGTTCTGCTGTTGAATACCAAACTATGAAAGGTGAGCAGAATATTGAAGAGCTGCGAGCTATGTGGGATTTAAGAAAAGAAGACTTAAAAGAAATTAATGAGACAAGACAAGAGGCATTGAAAATTGTTTTTAGCCTTTATAATAAATATCATTTGAGTGAAAATGACCGATTGACAGAGTCAACGGCTAATAATTTTAGCACTTACATTTCAGAAGAGAATGCTGCTAAAAGAGCACGTCTGCTTGAAGATAACAGGGCGACATATGAACATATAGCAGACTACTACTATCATTTAGGTATGGCTTATCTTGATTTGAACAATTATGACAAAGCCAAGCTTAATTTTACTACATATCTTAGTATGTATGCTAAGGCTCCACTTCTTAGATATGATGAAAAAAGCGGATGTATAGCCCTCGCAATTTTGGCAAATGAAAAGAATCTATCCAACTGGGAAAAGAAAAATTATATTGACAACGCTTTAAAAAACCTACCACATAATAGTGCAGCAATATTGCAATGCGCTATGATATATTTGTATGATTTAAATGAGCAAACTACTGCATTAAATTTGATTAGAGCTGGAATAGAAGACCCTAAGGCATCTGACAAATCGTTGTTATATATGGCAGCGGCTAATGTTCTACCGATTGCAAAACAATACCCACAACTTTACTCAGAAATATGTAGCCTATTTAATGAAGATGACAGAATTTCATTAGATTCATATATAACATACCTAATTAATGAGAATGAATTCGCATGGAGCAATATAGCCAAAGTAATTACATTTAAAAATACTACTTATAGGCGATGGTATCAATGGTGGATAGGTAAATATTTCAATGATGAATTACACGTTATTCTACCTGAAAGACTCTTGTATGATGCCGGCGATATATATTTATATGTGGAAGAACATACTTCCGATGAAGTAACAATCCGACAACTGCAAACAACATATGCTTATGGAATAGATATTACAGAATTTGATGAAGTAGATTGTTTTAAAGCCAATAAGGATTTGAAATACCTTTATTTCGATGTCCTCATTCCTGAAAAAACATTTATGTTGAAACGTGACATTGATTATGTTAAAATACAAAAAGAAACTTGGCATAGACAATCCGAATTTGTGTTATCACAAACAGACATAGAAGATATTATTGATTTTTGTAAGGATAATACTCCTAAACGATATGCAACTGAATTAGCTTGTGAATATCTGAAATGTCGTAAGACGGACAAAAGCACAGACGAACTAAAGGTTAAGTTCTATGGTAATGAGCCTAATTACGATATTCATCATTCAAGTAAACAACTCGGCTATTATTTGCGAATTACTTTAGCAAATGGTGTCAACTTATTGTATAAATTCGAGAACGGTGAACTCGTGCCATATATGTACTCATTTAAGGAGAAGACTATTTTTGCCAAAGAGGAGTTTAAAGATGAGTATGAATATATTGAAATATCACAATCTGACGCTGTGGAACAAAACAAACTTTTATGGTGGGATAAAATAAAAGGTCTGTTTTCTAAAAATAATCAAGGAAACGCCGAAGACGCAACAAATTGTAAAAGCGACAACGTACAAGAATGTGAAACTAATGATAAGCCTTCATGGTGGAAAAATACTTGGAATAATATAACTAGTCTATTTTCTAAAACCAAACAAGAGGAATCAGAAGCATCATTAAATATTGAAAGTAACCAAGAACAAAAAACTGCAGCAGAGAATGAACTCTCATGGTGGAAGAAAGTGTGGAATAATACGACCAGTATTTTTTCTTCAAATGAATCTGAGGAAGAAGAAATAGTTGCAAATAATGAAATTACTCGTGTAATAGAATCTGAGTCAGATGAAGAGTTATCATGGTGGCAGAAATCTTGGTCTTTTATTACTAATATATGGTCAGATGAAGATGATGCTTCAGTGAACTAATTTTAAGTACCCGATATCATGAACACAATGAAACAACTCATTCTTATACTATGTATAATGTGTGGGGGTATTATTGAGGCTTTTGCTCACAGTGGCTTCATTCAACATGGTGAAGATATTATAGCTGTTTTAGGATTAGAATATAATACAAAAATATTTAGTCGTTCAAAAGACGCAAGTAATAGTAGCTGGGTTAAGTTTATTAGTTCAGATATGATTGATAATACTGACTTTCACAAAGAAATAGAAAGCAGATACCCTGGATTTAGTATAAAAGGCCCCAAAAGGCATCGTTTATTATTTCATTGGGCTTATGACACAGAACCATGGAATGATGAATTTGAAAACTTGTTTGTAGAGTATTGTGAAAATCAGGACTTGAACATTGAATCAAACCTCAGAATTTTAAGGTCTGAAATGGTAACTGAACAAAAGCGCAGAAACAGATTAATCGAAGAGAAAACACGGGAGGTTTTTGGGTTTGAAGAAGGAGGCAAAGAGGGTCGTATATACACACATTTCTTCTCGTCGATGGCATATAATATCCATATATTAGGCGACTATACCAGCGATAATACTGTTCTCGATGGATTGTTTGGGTTTGATAAACTTATCGGTAGAATTGTGGTAGAATTGCGTAATTTAGACTATGCAAACAGTAAATCAATAGTAAATGGAATAACCCAAATCAATAATAAAAATATTGATGTGCAGAAAAAAGCAGATTTATTGATGGCGTACCTTAAACAAGAAGTTCCTCATTTTATACAAAAGGCAGGTAATGGTAGCTTAAAACGAAAAATTGAAGGTCAGGGATATAGATTTATTAACAATTAATTATTGTATCTCAAGGCTTTTTAATCCTAATCAATCTGGAAGTTAGAATACAGAGTCTCCTCATCAATACCACATTAACTATATTCACTAATTTTAGAAGTGAATATTGAAAATCTGTCGTAATATGCTGATAATTAGAGATTTGATTGTGCAGGATGATTTTTGATACGAAATCTATATTCACTTATGCCTCAAACATTACCTAAGTGAATGTTTTTGCAGCTTATCATCCCCTCATAACATGAGGTCATTACCCCTCAAATTTTGAGTACATATAATAATCAAGAAGTAATAATATATAATTAGGTATGGTTATAATGGATAGAGCAACCTAGGTGTTGCCTTATCCATTATAACCTTTTACTTAAACAGGGTAGTTTCGACAAACATTTTATTTTGTACTTTTTTCGCAGTTCTCTTTAAGTTTTCATAAAAGTCCTCGCCCCGAAAATTTCACCTCAGTAAAGCAATATCAATTATGTAATAGGAATATTTTATTCTTTGTCTCAGAGATTGAGTACAACGAACATCGAGAGATTTGCCATTTAGTTATTGTTAATCGCTTCGGTAAGGAGGTATATCGAATGCCCCCAGGCAATATTACTCAGGAGGCAAAAACCGCAAGAAAGCCTATTCAACATTGTGATAATCGAGAGGCAACAATACAATCCATTAAGGATGCTGCCAACAAAGAGTACCTTAAAGGAGGGGTGAATATGGAAGAATTGCGTAAGTTTGTGGCATTCTACACAAAGAAAGTAGAGAAAGATGGTTGGAAGGGTGAATTTCAGTTTGACGCCCTATTCACCAGTTGGATGTCAAGAGCAAAAGCTAGTTAATAACAAATATACATATTACATAAAAGCGTGAACGATAATAAGATAAAAGCTCTAATACTTGATTTTGACCACACGCTATTCAATACTGATACAGACCGAGAGGTAAGAAAGAACAGCAAGGTTAAATATTGGGATTTGATATACTCTAAGATACCTGAGTATAGGTTGTACGATGGATGGCGAGAGGTGTTTAGTATGGCTAAGGCTAAGAACGTAAAAATAGCGATTGTGAGTACTGCAAAGAATGAACTTATTCAAAGAACTCTTGCTTACCGCTTTGCTTTGTTGGTGAAAATAACCTTATAGGTGTATGTGAAAGCGATTTTCGCCAGACATTACATAACAAAAAGAGCAGCTACATCTCTGTAACTGCTTGATTTTGAGCGGAAAACGAGACTCGAACTCGCGACCCCGACCTTGGCAAGGTCGTGCTCTACCAACTGAGCTATTTCCGCATTCTCTCGTTGCTTATGCAACTCGATTTATTTTGTACCTGAGGCCGGAATCGAACCGGCACGCCCGAAATGGGCACAGGATTTTAAGTCCGGCGCGTCTACCTATTCCGCCACTCAGGCACTTATCCTGTCAAAAAAATCCCGATTTCATCGGGACTAGAGCGGAAAACGAGACTCGAACTCGCGACCC
>JAFYUH010000080.1 GCA_017549605.1 Bacteroidales bacterium | reverse complement strand
TGAATGCGATGGAAAGAAGATTCTCCATACAGGCGATTTCAGGGATCACGGATATTTGGGTAAAGGATTATCCGGAATGCTGAATAAATATATCATTCCCAAAGGGATAGACATTCTGATCACAGAGGGGACAAATGTCGGGCAACCTGCCAAGAGCATTGTTCTTGAAAATAAGATCCAGCAGGAATTCCACAGGCATATCCGCAAATACAAGAATGTGTTTATCCTCTGTTCCTCTGCGGATATGGACAGACTATGGTCTATATATCAGGCTCATACATTCTCCAAACCTCTTGTATGCGATTCATACCAGAAGGAAATGTTCGAGTTATTTGCTCATAGCAATAACGACAGCGAATATCTGTATCGATTTGACAGCAACAGGATATATGACTACAAGGCCGGTAACACCAAGCTCATAGAATGGATGAAGGACAGAGGTTTTACTATGCTCATCAGAAAGAG
Source organism: Bacteroidales bacterium (assembly GCA_017549605.1). Classification (GTDB taxonomy): domain Bacteria; phylum Bacteroidota; class Bacteroidia; order Bacteroidales; family F082; genus Limimorpha. The sequence goes on along the minus strand of JAFYUH010000080.1, from coordinate 5,713 downwards.
TGACAAGTTCCAGAAGATCATTGACCAGATAATACCTTTCTGCAAAAACGATGAGACCTGCATCATATATTCAATGTTCAAGGGATATATCACGTCAGACCATAAAGCATACAATGACAGCCTTTTTGAATTCGTGAAGCAGTTCCCGAACTTTGAATATTGTCACACATCAGGACACGCCTCAAAAGAGGCTCTGGAAAGTCTATTATGTATGATAAACCCCAATGATGCCATCATACCGATACACACTGAGTCTGGGAGCGCTTTTGCAGACTTCAATATACCGGAACATCTCAAGGAAAGGATATGCGTAGAGAATGTAATCTCATTCTAAACGCCTCATCTTTAATTGAGTATAAATATCTGCAAATCTTCCCAAAGGTCTTGATATTTATTCACCATTTCTTCATTCGCATCGTGCCATTTGTCGTGCAGAATCATCTTGACCTTTGCACAGGCATTGGATAATTGAGTATATCCCACGCAGTCAATGAGGCTGGAAATGAAATTGTGGAAGTCCTTTTTGCTTGTTCCAATGTAACTCTTCTCGGTCATCAGCAAATAAAACATCGCCATATCTTCGCCTGAACTGAATCGGTTTGGATTGGCCTTGATGAAGGCTTTAAGAGCCGGTTCATTGATGCGACTGGAGAAGTAAGTATTTACTCGCTCCGGGATTTCAGATTCCGGTTCTGACGGTTGCGGTTTGCTTTGAACTGGTAGCGGAACCTCTATCGGATCAACTGTCGCCATCGGGACTATCTCTCGAACCAATGATTCTTCGTCGTTGGCTTCCGTCTTCTTTTTGATCAGTTTATCAATGGCTTCTATCAGTTCAATCACAAATGGCTTCAGGAAAAGCAATCCTGCTATGATACCGACATATATGACGATATCACACACCAGATACAGGCTGAACTTAGCCCAGACCATACTATCCGCCGCATCAGGCGGCAACACCTCAAGCATCTTGCTGACAGCGTGTGTCGGAATACTCCCCAACAAAATAAGAGACAGCATAATCTTCAAACCTCTCTCCACCTCAACACTCATCCATTTCCCACTCAACCTGATCGGCACGATCCAATCCTGCACTCTATCTACTCCTGTTCTCTCGTTGGACATAATTATATTGTTTTGATTGTTATTAACCCTTCGACATCCGTCGCCACATTTTATCGTTGAATAAGGCAAATCGAAGCCCTGTTTGCTAACATGACTTCGTTTGACTTTATATGTATTGCTTCAAATATTCTGCCAGGTAAGTATGATATTAGAGTACGATTATATAAATGTATCATATCACTCAATATTCGGACAAAGTATCATATCATATTTCACCTGCTTAATCCTCACATGATTAATACTCACAACCTCTAACTTACCGTCTTGAATCGGAAAACCAAATATCGCATAATTCCTCACTTGATATATATCCGCATAATGTTTGTTATAAACAAAATAAGAAAGACCTACATAGTTATCAACGAACGGATCATTTCCGTTACGAATATGAGAGAAATATGAAGGATATATGATCCCATCATACCCTTTATCTCTGATAGCATTCGCCAACTGACGAGATATTCTATATGAATGAGAAGACGCCAGGAATAAATGATGGACTGCTAACCTCACGCTTTCAAATTCAGTACATTCCTCATCAAAGTAAGCCGTTAAATCCAATAATCGTAAATCTTTATTCACCTTTAATGTAGCAACATAAATATTATCTTCAACTGTTGCTCGACACTCATGAATACAGGTTTCCAGATCACTTGACAGATATATAAGATTGTTGTCTGGAGAATCTAAACGGCCATAAGATGTCCTATGAACTGTTGTTGGTGGCGTATCGTATTCACTGATATCATACGGCTTATTAGGATCAATTCTCAATCTATAATAATATTGAGACCTATCCATCGTAACTACAGGATATGAGGATAAAATTGCATCTATAGCATATTGTATTCGGTCTGACCTTAAATCATCTAATACATCATTGAACCCTACCATACAAAGCCTTGGGCCATACAAAAAAACGCACCACCCTGTCATTTGATACAATAACCTGCAATCATCATTAAGATCTGCAGATATTGATTCAATGTCTTCATAAGCCCTACAATCATTCATTTGCAATACAGGAGCCCCACCATATTCTGTCCTATGAACGGTTCCATTCACAAAAAACAAGTGCATAACATTAAGTAACGAATTTAAGTCGACCTTAGAACCGCTACACTTACCACAATGAGGACATTGTATTGTAGTATCATGAACCCCATATGAAGATATCATATATTTAAATGCTGCATCTTTGAAACAATCGCTGCAGGCAATGATTTTATCAGACATGCTAAGAGTTATTTATTTGAATGTCCATCGGATAAAGGTACTTGTTCCCTTGAATTTGCGATAGTTCAATGGCACTATCCTTTTGATGTCACACAAATTCCGACGTTCGTTCAGCAATATTCTACAAAAATTCTGACGAATGAGAGTTGCTATATCCTATTACTGAATCATCGATATGACAAACCTTGCAAACGGCAGGATGTCACCCTTGACACTTGCAGACTCCAAGGCTGCCATATATTCTGCTCTCTTGTCAGTCGTAATAACCACCCAGTCATAACCACCGGATGCCAGCATCACATTCATCAGGAAACGGCACATTCTACCATTTCCGTCCATATATGGATGGATATATCCAAAAAAGAAATGTCCGAGAACCGCCCTGACTAGAGCATTAGGCTCATTTTTCAGCAGATCAAACAACACAGGCATTGCCACACGCACATTATCCGGGCTTAACGGAGTATGCAAAGAGCCTCTGATATAAACCTGATTGTTTCTATATCCGATAAGATCGGAAACTTTAAGGAGTCCTACACCGACAAACGGAGACCACATCTGAAGATACCATTGCTGATGATCCTTTTTAACGACCACACCGGCATCAGCCCCCTCAAGAACCTCTTGAACACTTTCCTTAACAGCCTGGAATGCAAGATAGTACCCTCTGGCAACCAGCGCATTCTTATTCTCTTTATCTTCTGCGTCAGGCCTCCAGTTACCACTTCTTACCTTTTCTATGAGTTCTGCCGAAATCTTGTAACCTTCAATCGACAATGAATGGTAGGCATCATCCTTATACTTCACATCCAAAGAACTCATATACCCCTTGACATCGTCGATTTTCCTCTCCGGTCTGTCTATAAGTGGTAGTATCTGTTCTCTCATCTCTTTCCACATCAAAGTGATCCTGGCTTCATATGGTGAAGAGAATGCCAACGACTCATCTGCCGGTTTCTCAAAAGGATCAGTCTCCCTCACATCATATCCGAAGCCTCGCATAGTCCTGAGAATATCATCAGCAATATCATCCTTTCCGATATGACGGAATGCACCAACCATTCGTCCGGCACGCACCGAAGCACCATTGTCTGCAAGAAGTCGAAGTATGGCAGAAGAATCCTGAACAAGTGAAAGACATATCTTTGCAGTAAGTTCATTCAGGGCAAAAAAGGAAGGTGATACATTTATCAATGCTTCTTCAAGAGTATAGACATTGACTCCAGTCACCGGATCCTTGACTATGTTCTCCGGAAGCTTACCCCTCATCGGGAATATCGAAGTACCATAAAGGAGATTTGTAACATTATTAGCCCCCTCAGGAGTCTTGACAATGCATTGTTTAGCGATTACCGTGCTTCCTGACCACCTATCCAATGACAACTCGGGACTCAAGACCCACTGATCTCCGTATTTCCTTTTGCAATAAGCCTTTATAAAACTCCAGAAAGACGAATACCACACGGTAGTATCTCCCTCCGCTCCTGGCTTGCTCACTATATACCAACCCTTCAGAACCTCCTGAAGCCAACCATTCAGTTTAAGTCGGTCCAGATGGGTTCTGCTCAATTGAGTCGTACCGTATATCACAAGACTATTATCCTTATCCTGCAATTCTTTCAGAACCTGCAAAGACTCCGCTAACTTCTCACTTGGTGTTGCCATATTCGTATCTGTTTGCGTATCAAATTTAGTATTTATTATTGTATCAATTTTAGTGCTTATTGATGTATAAATTTTCGTATTAGCTGCAAATATAATAAAAATTGAAATTCATCAAATAATTCTGGGCATCACTATTTACATCACGAATCACCTTTCCGCGATTTTTGGAAGATACGAGATTACACCTTTCCTAGATTTTCTATTAATCATTTAGTCCAAATTTTACTACTCATATCTAGGCTATTCAATCTAACGTATTATGCGATTACTGTTCGCTATAATTTATTGAAAATAATTAAGTAAATTTGCACTTATACGAGATGATGAACAATAGTAATTTCTAACAGCTCAACGATAATGAATGTACTTTACATATTAGGAAATGGCTTTGATAAGGCTCAGGGAATGAAAACCAGTTATCCTGAGTTTTATGAGTATTTGAAGACAATTGATCCAAGTAAAGAGAGTTCCCTGTTAAAGAAGATGAAACAGGAAATTAAAGCAGATACTGCATTATGGTCTGATATGGAAGAGGCATTAGGAAAATTTACTGAAAGCATCACTTCCATTCAGGAGTTTGAAGACTTCTACTATGAATTATCCAATCATCTTCAAGATCATCTTAACAATGAAAACAATCATTTTACCCCTTCTGATAAATTAAAGACAAAATTTCAAAACGATTTTTTGGCTATTAGCAAATATTTAGGAGATCTTGACAAACCTAGATTTACGTTATTTTCTAACACAATAAGTGGCGGAAAGGATATTTCTGTTATGAGTTTGAATTACACGAATACCCTTGAAAAATTATTGTCACTAGGTAGTAACAACTCAAAATCATTTGGTAGCAGTCAAACATTAAGTAACATTATTCACGTTCACGGGATTCTCAATGATTCAATTATCCTAGGAGTAAATGATAGCTCACAAATAGCAAACAATGATTTGCGAGATGATGACGACATCAAAGATTTTATGATTAAGCTCCAGTCTAATCAATGCATGAAGTCAACAAGGCATCTTAAATGTGCTGAACTAATTGCCAATGCTCACTGCATTATTTTGTACGGTGTTTCGCTTGGAGACACAGATGCTCACTGGTGGAAACTTATTGGCGAACAATTGATTCGCAGAAAGTCTCTCTGCATTATTCAGCATGTTTATGCACCTAAAGCAATCGAGCCAACCAAGAAACATTTAATGGGAAGAATTGAAAGGCAACATCAAAATCTACTCCTTCAGAAAATGAGAATTGACAAGAAAGATATTAGCGACGAATTAAAAAATCGATTATTCTTCATTGTCAACGCACCGATCTTTACAGTATAACTACCCCAAAATATCCACCAGGCTCTTCTTGACTTCCTCTTCGATAGTGCGGTACCGGGCGAAGGCACGGCTGCCTTCGACGTGACCGGTCATTGAGCCAATGACGTTGGGATCGGGAACTTTGTTGTAGATGTTTGCAATGAAGGTGCGACGGGCCATGTGGCTGCTTCCTATCACATTTATCGGCTGTTTCTCTTCACGGCGAGTGATAGGGTTCAGCACTGTCACAAGACGAGTTATTCCACACTTGGTAAGCACGACTTTGATGTAGTCATTGTATTTCTGCGATGAGATGAAAGGCAGAAGTTTGGTCTCGTGGCAGTCCTTGTACTTGTCAATGATTGCCAATGCAGTA
>JAFYUH010000079.1 GCA_017549605.1 Bacteroidales bacterium | reverse complement strand
GTCGAAATAAAGAGCTGTTACAATGTCGGTTGCTCCCAATGAACCACCTGGGTGTCCTGACTGACAAGCATGAACCATTCTGATGATATCACGTCTAACTTGTGATGCTACATCTTTTAACTGATTGATTTCCATATATTGATGTTTTTAAGTTAATTATTTTCTTGCTATGGGCTTTGAACTATGAGCCGTGAGTTTATTTCTTGCAGCTCAAGGCTCACAGCTTTTCTGCAAATGTAAGGAATTTTGTGATAGTTTTACTTTTTTTTAATAATTTTGCATTTAAAATTATTTTGATAATTATCAGTCACTTACAAATAAGTCTAAAGAAATGATTAAAGATAAAACTTGTCACTATGACGATGAATTCAAAGCAAAGGCACGCGCCCACCAATTTGTTTTCAGAGAAAATGAATTGAATGACAGGTATGACGAAAAAAATCCTCAAGTAATGCTTTCTCCTAATGCCGCAAAACAAGGTCTTATATTTTGTGATACTTATAGGTGTTTTATTCAAAAAAAAGTTGGCTCATTTAAGACTTCTGCATTATTTTCAAATATGCTTAGAAGTGAGCATATCCCATATAATATTTTTACGCCGATGGAAATGAATTTAGATGCAGCAGTTTCTGTTTTTAATAAAATCATTGGTGGTGGTATTTGTAAAATAGAAAATATAAAAATTGAATTTGCTGGAGATAATGACAAAATTAAATATCTAAATGACGGGACATCATTTGATACGTTTATTAAATATAAACATATTGATGGTTCTGAAGGTGGTATCGGAATAGAAGTTAAATATACGGAAAATGGTTATCGCATAGGTGATATTGAGAAAAAAACGATTGAGAATAAAAATAGCCAATACCATCAAATAACCAAGATCTCAAATTATTATATTCCATCGTTGGATGTTTTAAGTTTTATAAAAGAAAATCATTTACGTCAAATTTGGCGTAATCATATTTTAGGGTATTCAATGGTAAATAATGGTGACTTTAAACATTTTCATCATATTCATCTCTATCCGCAAGGTAACAAACATTTTCACGAACATGCAATACCAGAGTACAAAAAACTACTTACTGATGATGGCAGAAAGACTTTTATTGATTTGACATACGAATCCTTGTTTGATATGATAGAGGTTTACTTTACATCTGAAAAGGAAAAAGAATGGTTGAAATATTTGAGGAAGAGGTATATAATAGTTACAAAATAAACATTGCTTATTCTATCGTTTTTTAATAATTTTGCATAAAAGTTTTTACGATGGCAAGACACTATAATAATAAATACCAAAAGAAGTCGCAAGAGACTGTTTTTACAGTAAGAGAAGACGCTCAATTAATGGAATTTTTAATGAAGGCGATGGACGGAATCAGCCGTAGCAAAGTGAAGAAAATGCTTAGCCACGACACTGTTCACGTCAACGACCGAGTCGTTTCTCAGCACGACTTCCAACTGAAGCCTAACATGCGCGTAAGCATCAAGAAATCTACAGAAGGAAGCAGATTCAAGAACTTCTGGGTCAAGATCGTCTTTGAAGACAATGACATCATCGTTGCTGACAAGAAACCTGGTATTTTGTCAAGCAGCACAAGTCCTAAAGACGAAAGCGTCAAGAGCATCCTTAATTATTATTTAGATAGCACTCATCAGCACGCTAACGCACACACAGTCCACCGTCTCGACAAATTCACTTCAGGGTTGATCATCTTTGCTAAGAGCAAGAAAGTCGCTCTTAAATTTGAAGAAGACTGGAAAGAAAGAGTTTACGACAGAAGATACGTAGCTTTGGTTCACGGCGAACTTCCAAAATCACAAGGCACAGTTGCATCATGGCTTAAAGACGACAGTCATTATGTGACACATTCAAGTCAGGAAGACAATGGCGGCAAATATGCAGTCACACATTATAAGAAATTGAAATCAGGAAACGGCTACTCACTCGTTGAGTTGCAGCTTGAAACAGGCCGCAAGAACCAGATCAGGGTTCACCTTCAGGATTTAGGTTGCCCTGTAGTCGGCGACTTGAAATATGGTGATGGCAGCGACCCAATACATCGTTTAGGACTCCACGCCTATAAGTTATGCTTCAAGCATCCAGTCACAGGAGAAGATTTGAAGTTTGAAACAGATATACCAAAGTCTTTCTATTTCTTCGAGGACAACGGTCAACAGTCAACAAACAACAGACGTTGAGTCCGCAGGGACACACCAAAGAAACTCATATATCCACGTGATATATGAGTTTCTTTGTTCTTAGTTCTTCAATACAAATTCTCGCATGGCTTCTTCTTTACGTTCAGCGCATTCAAACAGTCTCCATTGCGCTTTGGTACGAACGAGGTTATGCTCTGGATACTGAATCTTGTAATAAGTATCACCGTTTATATAATCAGCTAAGAATCTGACAGTTTGCATGTAAGGGAACAACTTTGCCGCATACGGCAGATTCTCCTTTTCTATAGGAAGCAAGAACGCCTTGGTTCCTTCGAGATAACCTTTTGTAAATGCTTCAAAGATTTCCATATTAAAATCTATATTATCGAGATTCCTATCATCTTCGGCGCCAGTATTAGCAGCTGAACGCAAGAAATCACCGAAGTCAGAGAAGATGAAACTTGGCATGACTGTATCTAAGTCGATAACACATAACACATTGCCGTCCTTATCAAAGAGCATGTTATTTACTTTGGTGTCGCAGTGACAGATACGTTTTGGCAATTTGCCTTCACGATAGAGCTGCTCGCCAAGACACATGGCTTCTGCCCTTTTCTCAATCTCATCAATATAATATTGTACTTCTTTGGCACGACCAACCGCATCTTTTTCAACAGCTTCCCTTAACTGACTGAGTCGTAATTCTATATTATGGAAACTAGGGATTGTCTCGCCTAATTCCTGGTCGATGTCAGAAAGCATAGATTGGAATTCGCCGAATGCGAGACCTGCAGTGTATGAATATTCTGGAGTAACGGCCTGATAAGTGTAAGAATCGTCGATAAACGACATGAGACGCCAATATTTCTCTCCGTCAAAATAATAGTTTCCGAGACTTTTTGTCTTAATAAAATTTAACACTTTGCGTTTAATATCGCTTTCATTTCTTGCAACAAGCTTTTTTCTTATATGAGATGTCACCTTTTCTATATTATCCTGAAGCAAATCCACATCTTGAAAAATGGCATTATTGATACGTTGCAACACATATCTAGGATTTTCAAATCCCTCAACATAAACCTTAAACGTATCATTTATAAGACCTTCACCCAAAGGCTTGACGTCCGTCACATTTCCTTCTATCTTGAAATTGAGTACAATATTCTTTAAAGCTTCCATATTCTTTTTTTTGTAAAAATAAAAAATTAAACAATACATTTGATACGGATAAAAGTATTATTTTTACAAGCAAATAAACTGAATTAAATCATGATGAAAAGACATTTATTTATTGTCTTAGCTTTAGTGCTAAGTGTTTTTATCTCAAGTTGTTCTAATGGCGATAAGTCTGGAAAGAATTATGTCATCAAAGACAACATGATTGTTTTTCCTGAACCAGAAAGAGTCGAAGGTCAGAAGAGTGTTTTACAACTTGCTGTAGATCCAATCCCTGTTGTAAGAATGGGTTTCATCGGTCTCGGCATGCGTGGCGCTGACGCTGTAAATCGCATCTCTAATATTGAAGGCGTTGAGTTCAAGGCTTTATGCGACTTATTGCCTGAACGTGTTGAGTCTGTTCAAAACTGGGTCATCAAAGGGAAAGGCCTTCCAGAATGTGCAGAATACAGCGGCGAAGAAGGTTGGAAAGAACTCTGCGAACGCGATGACATAGACCTTGTTTATATATGTACCGACTGGGTTAACCACGTGCCTATGGCAGTATACGCTATGCAACACGGCAAACACGTTGCCGTTGAAGTTCCTGCTGCAACAAGCGTAGAAGAATGCTGGCAACTCGTCGACGTGGCAGAACAGACACAACGTCACTGCATGATGCTCGAAAACTGCTGCTATGACTTCTTTGAACTGACATGTCTCAATATGGCGCAACAAGGTTTATTCGGTGAAGTTATTCACGCTCAAGGCGCTTATATCCACAACTTAGAACCATTCTGGGCTTATTACCAAGGCAACTGGCGTTTAGACTTCAACCAGAAATACGCTGGCGACGTTTACGCAACACACGGCCTCGGACCAGTCTGCCAAGTTCTTGACATCCACCGCGGCGACAAGATGAATTACCTCGTTTCTTTGTCAACACCTTCTATCAACGGTCTTAAGATAGCTGAAGAGACAATGGGTTCTGAGACATTCGCTAACGGCGACATGACATCAACATTGATCAAGACAAACAGAGGCAAGACAATATTAATCCAACATAACGTTTACACTCCACGTCCTTACGACAGATTGTATCAACTCACTGGCACAGAAGGTTTCGCTAACAAATACCCTGTAGAAGGATTTACATTAAAAGAAGAAAACATTCCTTCAGACATCGTTCCAGATCATGAAGACTTGAACTCACACGGATTTGTACCAAGTCATATCAAAGACTCTTTGATGGTTGCTTACAAACACCCTATCGCAAAAGACATTGAAGAGAAAGCCAAGAAAGTCGGTGGCCACGGTGGCATGGACTTCATCATGGACTATCGTTTGATCTACTGCTTGCAAAACGGACTTCCATTAGACCAAGACGTTTACGACGCTGCAGAATGGTCATGCCTCGGTGAGTTGACAGCAGCATCTATCGCAAACAACGGCTTGCCAGTAAAATTCCCTGACTTCACAAGAGGCGACTGGAATAAAGTTAAGGGATATAAACACGCGGTGAAATAACATGCTTTGAGCTTTGAGCTTTGAGCCATGAGCAAAATCAAAAAAGCTCACGACTCAATGCTCACCGCTCACTGCTACAAATAAATATTAACCAATAAAAAATTAACATTATGAATAAGAAATTTGCTTGTCCTATTTGCGGTTATGTTCACGAAGGTGAAAACGCTCCAGAATTATGTCCACAATGTAAACAAAACGTTCAATGGAATGTGCTTGAAGAAGGTGCTGCTTTGAACTTCGTCACAGAACACGTTGTCGGCATTGCCAAAGGCACTGGCGAAGACATGATCAAGGACTTGAACGCACACTTCATGGGTGAAGCTACAGAAGTCGGTATGTACTTAGCAATGAGCCGTCAAGCAGACCGCGAAGGATATCCAGAAATCGCTGAAGCATTCAAACGTTACGCTTGGGAAGAAGCAGAACACTGCGCAAAATTCGCTGAATTGTTAGGTGACGTTGTTTGGGACACAAAGACAAACTTGGAAAAACGTATGCAAGCAGAATGCGGCGCTTGTGAAGACAAAATGCGTATTGCACGTATCGCTAAAGAACGCAACTTAGACGCTATCCACGACACAGTTCACGAAATGGCAAAAGACGAAGCACGTCACGGCAAAGGTTTTGAAGGTTTGTTCAACAGATACTTCAAGAAATAATTGAAAGTTGAAAACTGAAAATTGAAAATTAAAAAGCGACTCGATTGAGTCGCTTTTTTTGTTACTTAATCGTAATCTCATCAATCATGATCCAGGCGTCTTCGCCAGCGTAGTCGTGCCATTCTGGCAACTTGCCTACGTTAGCAACTTTCACCTTAATATATTTAACACCTTTGACGTCAATGGTTGCTCTTGCGTCTTCACGGCGTCTTACGTCCATAGCATTATATTTATACATTGGGAATTCAGCTCTTACGAAATCTGTGAAGGTCTTGCCGTCTTTAGACACCGCGACCTGAACGCCTCTTGGCAACAATACCCAGTCGTTAGGACATATGCCACAGCCAACATATAAATGATGTACGTCTGTAGTCTGGGAGAGCTCTATTGTAAACTCAGCGCCTTTGCCATAGAAACCGAGCCATCCTTCTCCCCAATTGCCTGCGATGCCTTTCTTGCCGTCCATCAAGACTGTCTCGCAATTTGTTGCATAGTTGCGATGTGGCTTCTCAACGAATTCTGTACCTGCAATGATGATTCTCTCATAATGCTTCTTTGTTGTGAATGAAGCTATTTTATTATTTGAGAAAGCCTTAGCCTTGACAGTTGTTGTTGTGTTGATGCTGAAAGGCTTTGTATACAGCTTAGACTTAGTTGTTGGTTCGCTGCCATCTAAAGTATAATAAATCTTAGCATTAGCGTCAGCGCATGTCAATGTCACATTCATCTTCTTGTCGAAACGTTCTAAGTCTGTTGTGATTTCAGGTGTTGCCACTTGTGTGAATTCACCGATAACGTTTTGTTGGTATAACTTCTCAGCCTGAGCGTCTCTTGCTGTGAAAGGACGTAATCTTATTGTGTATTCGTAATTGTCGTTTGTGATAAGATATTTCTTCAAAGCGCCTGGACCGCATGTCGCTGTGCCAAGAGGAGCTTGTTTGTAGTCAATGTTGACAGTCCAGTATTTAGCAAGTTCCATCTGATTGATTCTTTCTGCAACAGAGAGGTTTTTATCAGAATACTGATAAATGCTGAAGTTGAAATGCTCATCGCTTGTAAAGAACATACCGTTGCCTTCGCTGTTTGTTATAGCAAGCCAACGTGTGTCGCTATGGTTACCGTTATCCTGTGGTTCTTCATGTAATTCGAAGAGATTCTTAGCATCTCTTTCATATAACTTAATCTTACCAGAAGAATTTCTGTCAGGATAGTTTTCTGTGTCCTTGCCGAAATATCTTACCTTATTATATTGTAAAGGCATGAGAAGCTGTGTTCCGATCTTAGGGAATGTTGTGACAACTTGATTAGGCTGGATGTTGTTTGAGATAACCACATCGCCGAAGCCGTTGATTTCATACACCTGTTCTGTTGACAAGATAGTCTCACCTTTCTCATTGTTGAAGTCAAGTATCACTGTGACAACAGCCTTAGAGTTATTGACCTTATCAGCTTTTATATCTCTTGGAACAATTGTCAATTCATTCAAGTTAGCGTTCAACCATTTTGGAAGAGCATTATGGTCGACGTCGTCGTTAAGCGTTGGAGCTCGCCAGAAGTTAGGTTTGATTGCCCCGGCCAATAATTCAGAACCTCTGTAAACGAATGATGCAGGAAGACCATTATCAATAACGAAAGAGAAGTCTTTGTTAGAAACTGTCACTTGCAAATTGCTATCATTATCAGAAGGTGTAATGACAAGATCCACTGCTGGGATGCCTTTGAGAGGAACACCTTGTAATGATTGTAAATCCAATTTAAACACATCGTATGCTATTTCTGTTCCAGCCTGCAAAAGCGCATGTGTGCCTTTTTCTCTGAACGAGAATTCAATGAAACATTCTTCTTTAGGAGTCAATCTAACCTTTGGGATTTGAATCATCTGTTTAACAGATGTTTGAGGCGCCGCATTCAAAGTAATATTGTTAGTTGTTCTTATTACTTGGTTGTTTGTATATATTGTACATGTAAGTTCAAACTCATCTAAATTTCTGAAGAAGAAGTTGTTCTTGATTTCAAATACGCCTTTGTTGATGTCGACAGGAACAACGCTGATGTTTTGATATACTTTCTTGACTTCTTCCAAATGACGATGTGGTATTCTGTCGCTTGTCACGAGACCGTTGCAGCAGAAGCTGTCGTCGTTGCCGATGCCTTCGAGTTCACCAAGGTCGCCGCCTGCAGCATACCATTTCACGCCTTTTTCCTTATCAACCATCACGATAGACTGATCGCACCAGTCCCAAATGCAGCCACCTTGCAAGTTGTCATATTTATTGATGATATCCCAATAGTCTTGCATACCGCCGCAGCTGTTGCCCATTGCATGAAGATATTCGATCATGATGAAAGGACGATTGAGCGTATCCAAATTTTCTGTAGCAAATCTTTCCAAATATCTTTGGCTTGAATACATTATGCCAATGATGTCATTGTTATGATCATACAAAGAACGTTCGTTGATGACAGGACGTGTGTTGTCTATTTTTTTGACCATATCGTATGATTCATACATACATACGCCGTTGCCGCATTCGTTACCAAGTGACCAGATGATAATTGAAGGATGGTTTTTGTCTCTGCCAACCATATTGTTACATCTGTATTTGAATGCCTCAACCCATTGCTCATTTTTCGCCAAGCTTTCCTTTTCATAACCTTGAGCATGAGACTCGTTGTTTGCTTCATCAATGACATACAAACCATATTTATCGCACAATTCATACATATAAACATCAACAGGATAATGTGAAGTACGAACAGTATTGATATTATTTTGAAGCATCATAAGAACGTCTTTCTCCATCAACTCACGAGTTACAGTCTGACCTGTGAAGCCATCATGTTCGTGACGGTTGACACCCTTTACCAATATAGGTTTGCCGTTGACGAGGAGTTGTCCGTTTTTCACTTCTGTAGTTCTGAAGCCGATCTTAGAACCAACTACTTCAATGACTTTACCTTTTTTATCCTTCAAGCGAATTGTCATGTCATAGAGATTAGGTTTCTCTGCAGACCATGGACGAATATTTTCGATAATATCCTTGAAACGTACTGTTGACAAGCCTTCTTGCTTTTGATCTTTAAGAAGTTCTTCTTTTGTCAATTCTTTTGAATATGTCTTGAGAATACCAGCTTTGCCACCTAATTCAACTTCAACATTCAATTTTGAAGGTACTTTATCGCCATAATTGATATCTATTGACAAATCAAAAGTACCGTTTTTAAAGCTTCCATCAAGACCTGCTTTTACGAAGAAATCATATACGTTAGTCTTAGGTTTTGAGTAAATGAAAACATCGCGAGTGATACCGCTCATTCTCCAATAGTCTTGACATTCAAGGTATGAACCGTCTGAGAAACGGTAAGCCTCGACTGCCAATTTATTTTTTCCTTTCTTGAGATAAGGAGTGATGTCGAATTCTGCAGGAGTCTTTGAATCTTCAGAATAACCGACGAACTTGCCGTTAATCCATAGATACATGGCAGACTTCACAGCACCGAAGTTAATGTATACGTTTCTTCCATTCCAGTCTTTTGGAACATCAAATTCGTGTACGTAGCAACCCACAGGATTATACTCTATTGGTGCGCTTGGAGGATTTGAAGGGAATTCATTGGTTTGGTTAACGTAAACAGGAACGCCGTAACCGTTCATTTCCCAGTTGCCTGGAACAGGAATGCTGCCCCATGAAGTGATGTCGTAACCTTCTTCGTAGAATCCGACAGGCTTGTCTGCTGGCTTTTCAACCCAGTTGAATTTCCAATTGCCATTTATACATTGATAGTATGGCGACTGTCTGTATTCAAGATTGCTGATGCCATTCTCATCTTGATATGGAATGACATTAGTGCGAGGAACGACTTTGTTGACAGCGAAAACCGTTACATCATTCCACCAATCAAGGATTTCCTGAGCCTTGACATTCATCGCTAATGCCATGACAACAAATAAAATAATCGATTTAGTCTTCATGAAATATTAAATTTTAAATTATACTTTTTCCCAATTTATGAAATATAAAAAAACATTGCGAAGATAATATTTTTTGCTGAATTTTGAAATTAATTATTTGGCATAAATATGTTCTTAGGTTTGATTTTCGGTCTTATTTTTTAGAATAAAATTATTATCTTTGCGCTTTAACTTATTTCTTTATGAAAATATTTTTCAAACTATTTTTAGTAACCTTTGTTTCGACTTTGGCTTTTTCTTCTTGCGAAAAAGGATGTATCTGCAGAAACCTTGACACAGGCGCTGCCGAAGAACTTTACGGAGTTTATTCAAAGAAAGAATGCGAAAGCTATACCGAATATTACAAAACTGTATACAAATTAGACAACGTTGATTGTTCATTCGAAATAAGAAAATAATATGAATAAGGAAGAAGCAAAAGTCAGAATCGCTGAGCTAAGCAAGATTATTGAAAGTCATAATTATAATTATTATATATTGGCTCAGCCAACAATAAGCGATTATGATTTTGACATGCTTCTCAACGAGCTTATAAGTCTCGAACAACAATATCCGGAATTCATCACTGCCGACTCTCCTACCCAACGTGTCGGCGGCGACATCACCAAGGAGTTCCAGACAGTGAAACATCGCTACCCTATGCTTTCATTGTCTAATTCATATAACATTGAAGAAGTAAAAGACTTCATCACCCGCATAAAGAAAACCATAGAAGAAGACGTGGAGTTTGTATGCGAACTGAAATTCGACGGCATCTCCATCAGTCTCACCTACGAAAACGGATTGTTCGTCAAGGCCGTCACTCGCGGCGACGGAACACAAGGCGACGATGTCACTACAAACGTCAAGACCATTCGTACCATCCCGTTACGACTCAAAGGCGACTATCCCGACTTCTTCGAGATGCGCGGCGAAATCATAATGCCTCACAGCAGTTTCAACGCCATCAACGCAGAACGCGCCGACTTGGGACAGCAGACTTTCGCCAACCCAAGAAACGCCGCTGCAGGAACAATAAAACTACAAGATTCCAAAGAAGTGGCAAGACGCAAACTCGACCAGTACTGCTACTTCATGATGATGGACGACGATAAGATGATCTTCAAAAATCACTACGAGAGTCTTATGGCCGCCAGACAATGGGGATTCAACGTCTCTAACTTCATGGCATTGTGCAAAAACGTCGAAGAAATCGAAGAATTCATCAACTATTGGGATGAGAAAAGAAAAGAACTTCCATTCGATATCGACGGCATCGTAATAAAAGTAAATGACTTCCAACAAAGAGAGACTCTCGGTTTCACAGCCAAGTCTCCACGTTGGGCAATAGCATATAAATTCAAGGCGGAAGAAGCACACACTCAGTTGTTAAGCGTCGACTTTCAAGTTGGACGTCACGGCACTGTAACGCCAGTCGCCAACCTCTCTCCAGTTCAACTTGCTGGAACTATTGTGAAAAGAGCGACGCTCCATAATGCCGACTTCATCGAACAGCTCGACCTTCATTATGACGATATCGTCAGCGTGGAGAAAGGCGGCGAAATAATTCCAAAGATAACTGCCGTCGATTTAAACCACAGAAAAGACGGTAGCCAGAAAGTCACTTTCATAACACATTGTCCTGAATGCGGAACGCAACTAGTTAATATTGAAGGAGAAACCGCATGGTATTGTCCTAACACTTTAGGCTGTCCTCCTCAGATCAAAGGACGCATCGAGCATTTCATCAGCAGAAAAGCAATGAACATCGAAAGTCTCGGCGAAGGCAAGGTTGAAGTGCTTTTCGACAACAACTTAATTAAAGACTATTCAGATTTATACAATCTCAAATATAACGACATCTTCGGTTTGGAGAAGATAATAACGGTCGAAGATGAAAATTCTCAGGAAAAGAGCATCCGTAAGGTAAGCTTCAAGGAAAAGACCGCAAACAACATCATCGACGCAATAGAAAAGTCGAAGTCGGTTCCTTTTGCCAGAGTGCTTTTCGCTTTGGGAATCAAATACGTCGGTGAAACGACTGCCAAACTCATCGCCAAGGCGATGGGTTCCATCGACAACATCATCAACGCGTCTGTCGAAGAACTTACCGATATTGAGGAAGTCGGCGAAAAGATCGCCATTTCTATCAAAGACTTCTTCGCCGATGAGCGCAACATCAACATCATCAATAAATTAAAAGAAGCTGGACTTCAGTTCGAGCAGGAAAAGAAAGATACTGCAAAAGTATTCATGTCTTTTGGAAATCAACAAATCATTTCCAACGACCAATTATCCGGTATGAGCATTGTCGTCAGCGGAGTCTTTTCGACTATGAGCCGCGATGAGATCAAACAGCTCATTGAAGATCTTGGAGGAAAAAATGTTTCTTCAATATCATCAAAGACGACTTTCGTTGTTGCCGGCGACAAGATGGGGCCTGAGAAAAGAAAAAAAGCCGAATCGCTCGGCATCGAAATCAAGAGTGAAGAAGAATTCCTTGAGATGATAAAAGGTCAACAGACAACGGACAATGGACAACAGACTTTATCAACAGAATCCACATCCGGAGTTCAAGGCGTTTTAGAATTTGATTTTTGATTATCTATCCGCGAAATCTCACGAAACCACACGAAAGTTTTAGTGTCGATTAGTGCAGTTTAGCGGATAGAGAAAAATATCCGCGAAATCTCACGAAACCACACGAAAGTTTTAGTCTGATTAGTGCAGTTTAGCGGACACTTTATCTTGTAGGATTGTAGGCTTGTTGACTTGTGTTCTTAAAAAAATCAATCGGATTCAGATAAAACATCTTTCTCCAGCCTTGTTTTGAATCATCAATGCGCCAAGGATAAGGAATAATAGTGACAATTGCATAATGAAGATGCGCTGGAGTGTTGATAGCGTTTCCTGTATTACCGACAGTTCCAATCTCGGTATCTTGGTCGACAAAAGCAAAACGTTTGGTCTTGATTTCATCCAGATGAGCGTAATAATGGATTCTCCACTTCGGACCAAGTACAGTCACGAACTTACCGCTTTTATTGCCTTCGGATGTAGCAAGTACGATTCCTTTCGTTGAAGAATGAACGCCAGTGCCTTTCTTTGCAAAGACATCGACGCCTTTATGAACGACGGAACTCCCCCAGCCTCCATGCCAAAACGTATTATGGTTGTAGCTGTTAGAGTTTGCACCCACGACAGGCATCTTCAAGTTTTGAGGAATGAGAAGACCGATAAGAATTATTGAAAGAATTACTAATGAGATTATTTTAATATATTTTTTCATAGTTACTTAGACTTTAATTATAAGCGTATAATAAAATTGGTTTATCAGATTGTTTCTTAATAACTTCAATATGTTCCATCATGGAATTTGATACTGCGAAACAACCTTTACTGACAGGCAGACAAGGCAAAGGAAAAGTCTCGAATTCTGGGTTTCCGTTATGTATAAGAATCCCTCTTTCTTTAGCATTTGAATTTGTTGAATCGAGTCCAAACAAATCATAACCTTTTCCAAACTTAGGATTCTTCATTTTCCTTAATCTTCCCACTTCGTATTTGCCTAAACTAGAATAGTAACTACCATTTTCATTACTGAATTTAGTTTTGAAAATATTATAGTTTCTGCCAAGTCCGTGAGCGCACAGACTTTTGTGTACGATTTTATTCTCTTTAAAACTATATACATAAAACCTCTTAATTCCAGATGGCTTTGAGAAATCCGTTAGGAAACAATATTCTGTGCTATATCCATTATCCTTGCAATAATCATATATTTCAGAAATATCAGAAGACACATCGTTAGTAATGAATAACTTTGCTACAAAAACAGCAATAAACAAACAACATAAAATTAGCAAGAACTTTTTCATAAGATATTTTAGTTTATGTTTAACTTTATTAATTTCACAAATATTTCTTGATTAACTTTTTAACGCCCCAATTTATAAAGAATACAAGCAAATATAAGACAATAAATATTATGATATTCACAACATAATATTCCGTCCAGCCCTTGCTGTAGCAAGGAATATTTGTTGGCAAATCAAGATGTTCGCCTAATTTCCAGAGGTCGTTTTTGCAGAGTTGAAATGCAGCGTCGCAATTGATTTTTCCGTATCTGTTATATAACCACATACCAAACCATACGAACGGAACATTATAAACAACACTCATTATTAGCACCACTAATCTAGGTTTAGAAAAACCTTGACTCATTTTCTTTGCAGCGACATAAACAACAGACAATGTTGACAACAACAGCACTGCATATTGCAAGTACAGATTGATATAAACACAAGCCTCGGTATATGTCCATCCAAACATCTTAGATAGCCACGTTATAAAAGCGCAGCACGCACCTGATCTGACCCCAAGAAGTTGGACGGATTAATAAAACAGTTTACGTATAAAGAGTTCGGTATTGCACCGGACTCTTTCCTTTTAATTTAAGTTTGATTCGATCGTTGTTATAATAATGAATGTAT
>JAFYUH010000078.1 GCA_017549605.1 Bacteroidales bacterium | reverse complement strand
GCGGAATCTATCATTTTTTGATGGATTCCGCTAATTATAATTACGGGTGGGGAAATAACCATTGAAAAAATCGCGGAGCAAAAACCGCCTCTGAGTGTGCTGTAAGGCCGATTGTGAAAATATTTGAAAAGTTGTGTTGCGAAGGTCAACTCGATGAAGGCGAAAGGCAAGTGCGGAATAGTCTTCATCGACTACCATGGACTGCTCCGCTTTGAAGGGACACAGCCTCTCTATCAGCAGATCTCTCAGGCAACCAAGACCTTCAAGCGATTGGCCAAGGATTGCCGCTGTCCGGTGGTCCTGCTCTGTCAGCTGAACAGAAACAACGTCAAGGAGAAACGTCCGCCCCAACTTCAGGATCTGAGAGACAGTGGAAGCATCGAGCAGGATGCGGACATTGTCCTTATGATCGAGAGAAAGGAAGGACGTGACCTAGACCTCTGGCTTCGCAAGAACAGACATGGCTATGGCGGAGAGGTCTGCCTTGAACTGGCGCATGACAACCTGTACTCAAACTTTAAGTCACGAAGCGAGTGAATTTAGTACTGGACTAGTAGCAAGATGGGTGTTCGTTTAACAAACGTAACACATCGCGTGACACTTGAAGCGGAACTTTACATGTCCTTTTGTTCTGGACATGTAGCAAGATGGGCGTTTGTCAGACAAAACGTGTCACACTGCGTCCGCAAGAGCGTCCGGGCACAACTTGCTCCCGAGTCGCGTTGTCATCAAAATCACAATTATTCACACTTAAATTTTAACAATCATGCAGACATTTTATGGTCAAAGACGGACCTACTTTCACAACGTCCGTTTCTCCCCGGAGGAGGAGAAAATCCTTCAGAAACGTAAGGATAAGTACCGCTATGATACGATATCGGACTTCATCCGTGCGGCAGCCCTTGACGATCAGATTAAGGTTGTTACAGTGGTTCATCAGGACCCGATCCGAAAGGATTACACCGTGCTGATCAAAAGTACGGTGGACTGCATTCGCACCCTTGAGTTTCGAATGAATAGGGCGCAGAGTGACTTCCAGAAGGCAATAAAATGCCCTGGTACTGACCCTGACTTGATCAACCATCACGCAACCCGCTTCCGCCTCATCACGGCCACCTTGGCCAACCGCATGAACGAGCTCATCACCTTGCTTGGTGAGGGACATGAGGTGGAGAAGTAGTGTAACAAAAAATCCTCTTTGACCCATTTGTGGGTTGAAGAGGATTTGAAGCTATTTTAAACATTTGTATTTATTTGAAGTGTTCCGCCATATCCAAACGAGTCAGTTTCTCCAAATGTCACTTCAATGTTGCCATCTTTTCTAGTTGTTAGACAGTATCTATCTTCTGTTTCTCCAGTTAATTTGTTATGGACTTTGTATCCCTTACTCTTATTGGTGTATTTTTGTGATGCACTTGTGTCAGTGCCGCTTTTGTCAGATATAATGGTTATGTAAGGATGTACTAAATCAACGAACTCTTCATAGTATCCAGATTCCCTGCCATGATGAGGGGCGACCAATACCCATGCATCTTTGATTGCTTCTTTGAAGTCCGTACGTTTCATTAGAATCTCAAAGGATTCTTTCTCATTGTCTCCGCAGACAACCACCTTTGCATTGCCTAGCTTAAGTACAACAATAGAACTGAAGTTGTTCTTATTGCTCTTATCACAAGCAGATGTGCTGAATACCTCTGTAGTTAAACCATCAAATGGTGCATCTGTTGTGGGATCCATGTATGATGGGACAGGGCCATTGTATGACTCTGCGAAATTGCAGTATTGTATGATCTTGTCTTTGTCGCAATCTCTGGATCCTTCCAATAGCTCAGCTCTTGAGTAATCCTTGCATCTGGAAAGAATCTGAGGTCTAGCGTAATCGATGTTCTGAATATCGCTAAAATGATCCAGATGTGGGTGTGTAATAATCATATACCCAACATCTTTTCTGTAAAGACATTGAAGTGGCGATGTGTCATTAGTAGAGCCAAGGTCAATAACAATGTACCTACCATTGGGGGCTTTGATGTGGACTGCTAACCCGAGCTCCACATTCCAAATCTTCATTGATGCTGTTCTTGCCATATATTTATTCTTTTTAAATGTTATCTATTTTCTGTGTTCGTCTTGTATGGAGGTACTCCATAGCTACTTCTTTCGCATAGTGGAATGCTCTATTTCTGCATCGGCAGTAACAAATGATTGGGACAATAAGAATTAAGTATGTCTGCCATGCACATGGGGACTTGTATATCAGTAGTGCCGATATAATGAGCGATGATATAAGCAGGGATCTAGAGAAAGCATAGCTGCAATTAAAGTCTTTAATTCGAGTGTTCTCCCCTTGCCTGGCAACCTGCTGCATTAGTTCTGAAAACTTATCGTCAATTATGCCGTCTGCCTGACAATCATTTTTTAGTTCTTCCACAAGTTCTTCAGAAAAGTAAAACGGAGCATTACTTATGCCCGCATATATTTTCCCTTTTCGATTTCTTAGCATTTGCTTAGTTGGCGTTCCGCCAAAAGACCAGAATAATGCTTTTTGAAGCCATGATCCCAATGTGTTTATAAGATATCCAATGCAAAATGCCAATGCGGCAAAATACATTGCGCCGTAGTCTTGAAACGACCAATCGAAAAGTTGCATTGCAGTACCAAGACAGATGACGCCATGTATTAATGAAGATAAGATGTCGTAAATTCTAAATTCCATATATAGTTCTTTCTAAAATAAGTTTTAAGTTCCTTGTAATCAACTTGTAAGTGATAAGGACAAATACATTGCCAAAAGTGATTTTGTGACAAAATGGCAGAAGATACGATCGATAATTCCGTGTATAGGACATTCTGACAAGCATTGGTGTCAATTCCAACAAAAATTGTTATTTTTGTGAGATTAAAGCAGAGATTATCACGATAAATAGATTTCAATGACGCAAGATAATTGTGTTGTGTTGCGTCTTTGTATGTAAGCAAGGTTATTTACTATGGCAAAAGATCTATTCAATGAGGCAACTCGTGTTCAGATGCCAGCAATGGTGCATTTGACTCGTTTGGGCTATAGCTATTTTGGCAAGATATCGGAAGATATGCGAGGTGTCGTTTACGATGGCGACACTAATATTCTCATTGAAGTATTCAAAGGTCAATTTGAGAAACTGAATCCGGAACATAAGGGTGAATTTGCTCAAACTTTGCAGGACATTAAGCGTGAGTTAAGTAATAACGACCTCGGAAAGGCTTTTTACAAAAGACTCATATCTGATTCGGTCAAGTTGATAGATTTTGACCGTATAGAGAATAATACATTTCACTGTACCGCTGAGTTTACATGTAGGAATGATAATGAGGAGTTTCGTCCGGATATTACCCTCTTTGTTAATGGGCTTCCCTTAGTTTACATAGAGGTAAAGAAGCCGAATAATAAAGAAGGCATTTATGCCGAGAGAAAAAGGGAGTACAATGTTAGATTTCCCAAAAAGAAATTCCGTCGCTTTAACAATATTACTCAATTCATGATTTTCTCCAATAATATGGAGTATGATACAATGGGTGGTGTTTTTCCTGTGCAGGGAGTCTTCTATTGTACTAATGCTCACAACGCAGCTCCATTCAGTTGTTTTAGAGAGGAGAATCCATTGAATGAAGATGTAGCACCATACAACCAAACATATCCGTATAAACCAATAGATGCTGCCGTTGAGCATAAGATATTGTCAGACTTTAATTGCCAAGTCATAAAGAATCACGAAGAGTACAAGACAAATATTGGTATAAATCGTCCGACTAATCGCGTTCTAACCTCTATGTGTTCACCAGAACGCTTGCTTTATATCTTGAAATATGCGATTGCTTATGTGCATAAGGAAAGAGAACTTGAGAATAAGGAGATAGAGGTTATTGATGAAAAGCATATCATGCGTTATCAGCAGTTGTTCGCGTCTTTTGCAATTACCCGTAGTCTATCCGATGGTGTAAAGAGTGGTTTGATATGGCATACTCAAGGTAGTGGAAAGACCGCCTTGGCTTACCACCTGTCAAATATTCTTACAGACTATTATTCAAAACAAAATACGGTTGCTCAGTTCTTTTTCATTGTTGACCGCTTAGACCTGCTTGACCAAGCCACAAGAGAATTTGAGGCACGCGGTCTGAAAGTTTCAACAGCAAATACAAAAGATGAACTTTTGCAATTGTTGAGACAGCAACAAGCTGCGAAGGGAAGCACTGGTCAACGGGAGATAACCGTAGTCAATATTCAGCGATTCTCAGAGGATAAGCAGAAAGTTGAGATTCCTGCTTATGCCACAAAGCGTCAAAGGGTCTTCATAATAGATGAGGCACATCGTGGATATAAGCCGACAGGATGCTTCTTGGCAAACTTGTTTGAGGCAGACAGAGATGCGGTTAAACTCGCTCTCACAGGCACACCTCTTATTGGAGAGGAAAGAAATTCTTGTAGTGTATTCGGCAATTATATTCACACTTACTACTATGACAAGTCAATTCAAGATGGCTATACATTAAAGATACTTCGAGAGGATATCGAGACCTCATGGAGGAAGAAACTGCAGGAAGTGATGAAGGGTTTGGATAAGCTGGTGGAGAAAAAAGAACTGTCGAAGAATGACATCATTAAGCATGACAGTTATGCTCGACCATTGATTCGCTATATCGTGGAGGATTTGATTAAGTTCCGCCAGACGAAAGGTGACAAATCATTGGGAGGTATGATTATCTGTGAGACATCAGACCAAGCACGAAAACTGTTCTCTCTGTTTGATGAGACTGTACGTGAATATAATCAGACAGCATCTCAGAAAGTTATTCTTAAGGCTGGACTGATTCTGTATGATAGTGATGATAAGGATACAAGAAAGCAGGTCGTCAAGGACTTTAAGGAGAATATGACAATTGATGTTCTCATCGTATTTAATATGCTTCTTACGGGTTTTGATGCACCAAGGCTTAAGAGGCTATACTTTGGACGTAAGTTGAAAGACCATAACTTGTTGCAGGCTATTACAAGAGTTAACCGTCCATACGAGGATAACCGATATGGTTATCTTATAGACTTTGCGGATATCAAGAAGAACTTTGACCAGACAAACGCAGCCTATTTGCAGGAGCTGATGCGCTTCAATAATCCTGATGAGGTGGGACAGGATAATATAACTGACACTTTCACGCAGGTGTTGGAAGACCCCGAGAAGATTATTGCTGACATGCAGGAAATCCAAGATAAACTCTTCGCATATTCGACAGATAATGTCGAGGAGTTTACATCGGAAATTTCCACTATTGAGGACAAGCAGCAATTGATAGAACTGCGAAAGGTTATTACCGCAGCAAGGGATATGGCAAACCTTGTGCGTACTTTTGGCTCTGATGAACTCAAGGAGAAATTTGCGGAAGTGGATTTACCGAAACTACCTCTCATGTTAGGAGAACTGAATAGGCGTATAGATTTGATAAATCTGAAGGAACGCTTTAATCCGGACGCAGAGACACAGCAAATAATAACTGATGCGCTGGCTGATATAGAATTCAGTTTCCATAGTATAAAAACCGAAGAGATGAAATTAATCTCTGGTGGAGAAGAGTTGAAAGATAAATATAGGCGTGCCGTACGTTCGTTCACATCTTATTTTGACCAAGACGACCCAGAGTATGTGACTTTGCAGGTACTCTTTATACAAAGATTCAAAGAACACAATTTTATAATTGACTCCCTTGCGAAGTTTGATGAAGAGACCAAGGCGATGGATGAGATACTGCAGAGGATGACGGCATTGCATAATGCGAACAAGGCTCTTCTTAAAAAGTATAATGATGATGTGAAATTTGCTCGTATTCACAAGAGAATCAGAGAGGAGAATGAATCCCGTAGCAAGAGGAGTCCTAAAGAAGAGCCATTGATTTCTGCTTCTGACACAGCAATTCTTCATTCTCTGCTGGCAATCAAACATACGATTGACGAGCAGGTTTATGATAGACATGACATTCTTAAGCAGGATGCCTATTTTGAAACAACTGTCATGACTCTTATTACACAGAGTCTCATGAAGTTGAATATTGCAAATAAACGCACCGATAGACAATTTATCCAATCAAGGATATCTAAACAGTACCTTGACCAATACCATGCACAATATTCTTAATGATATGAGTATAAAAGAACAGACCTACGAACTTATTGATGCTCTTAAGCTGGCTTGTACCGCAGATGGCTTGGGTAATGACGGAAATGAGTACAAGATAATAACTCAGGTGTTCCTGTATAAATTTCTCAACGATAAGTTCGGCTACGAAATAAAGAAAATATCACCTAAGTTAGCAACTGCTGACCCCAAAGTCAAGAGGTGGGAGACCATTTATGGTGAGATGACCGAAGACGAAAGGTTGGATATATGGGATGCTCTTTCTGCAGACATTCCTCGTCTGAAGCCGGAGCATCTTATCGCAAATCTGTGGAATCAGTCTTCAAAAGGTGATTTTGATGTGATTTTTGATTCTACGATGCGCGATATCGCGGACTTGAATATCGAGATTTTCAATACTCATACGACAGAAGAGACCAAAATACCAATCTTTGAGAATCTTACAGTCTTCGTTACAGATACAGCAAAGCGCAGTGAATTTGCTCGCGCCCTAGTGAATAAGTTGGCGAACTTTTCGTTTGAGTCTGTCTTTGAGGAGAAGTATGACTTCTTTTCTGATATCTTCGAGCATCTGATTAAGGACTACAACAATGCAGGTGGTGGAAAATATGCAGAGTATTATACCCCAAAGTCTATTGCAAACATTATGGCAAGACTCCTTGTGGGTGATGATGCCGATTTGCATAGTGTTCAGTGTTATGACCCGTCCGCTGGTACTGGTACGCTTTTGATGGCTTTGGCTCACCAGATTGGAGAGAATCGCTGTACTATCTTCAGCCAAGATATCAGTCAGCGAAGCAATAAGATGCTGAAGTTGAATCTCATATTGAATAATTTGGTAGCATCCCTTGATAATGCTATCCAAGGGGATACTTTGGTGAGTCCTTATCATAAAAGTGATGATGGGAAATCTCTCAAACAGTTTGACTTCATAGTGTCTAACCCTCCTTTTAAGCTGGATTTTCCGGACACGCATGCCAAGGTTGCTGCTCAGACGGCTCGTTTTTGGGCTGGTGTTCCTAATATTCCTCCTAAGATAGACCCGAAAAAGCCAAAGATGGCTATTTATACATGCTTCTTACAGCATGTGATTAATTCATTGAAGGATACAGGAAAGGGAGCCATCGTTATTCCAACCGGTTTTATTACATCCAAGAATCGTATTGAGAAGAAAATACTGACTAAGATAGTTGATGATGAGATTGTTTATGGCTGTATTTCGATGCCGTCAAATGTGTTTGCTACGACAGGTACTAATGTGTCGGTGTTGTTCTTTGATAAGTCACAATCTTCAGATAAGGTTATTCTCATTGATGCGAGCAAGTTAGGTGAGGAATATAAAGAGGGGACAAACCAGAAACGTCGCCTTCGCAATTTTGAGATTGACCAGATTATTGATGCCTTCCGAAACAAAAAGTCCATAGAGGACTTCTCTGTGGCTGTTACATATGATGAGATAAAGGAGAAAGGATATTCACTTTCTGCTGGTCAGTACTTTGATATAAAGATTGACTATGTGGACATCACTGCAGAAGAATTTGCTCAGAGAATGACTGACTACAAGACTAAACTCACGGACATGTTCAAGGAGAGCCACGATTTAGAGGCTAAGATTATGGAGCAGTTGGATTCGTTGAATTTTAACGAATAATGCCTATTGAGATGAAACTTAAGAAATATAAATTAGGAGAACTGATAGAGGTAACGCGAGGTGCTAGTTTGAGTGGCGAATATTATGCTACTCAAGGCGAGTATATACGACTCACTTGTGGCAACTTTGATTATCACAATAATTGCTTCAAGGAGAATAAGTCCAAAGATAATATATACTATGTGGGCAAGTTTCGGGATGAGTTTTTAATGGAGGAGGGCGACATTATAACCCCTTTGACAGAGCAGGCAGTTGGATTGTTGGGCTCAACTGCCCTTATTCCGGAAAGTGGAAAATACATTCAAAGTCAAGATGTTGCAAAAATTACCTGTAACGAAAAGTTACTTGACAAGAAGTTCGCATTTTACCTCATATCTTCCTCTCTTGTGAAACAGCAGTTGAGTGCAGCTGCGCAGCAGACAAAAATCCGCCATACTTCACCAGATAAAATCAAGGATTGCGTGGTATGGATACCAGAGATGTCTGAGCAAAGACTTATAGGAACCTTGCTGTCTACTATCGACCAAAAGATTTCTCTTAATCGACAGGTAAATCATTATTTAGAGGC
>JAFYUH010000077.1 GCA_017549605.1 Bacteroidales bacterium | reverse complement strand
CTCATCGGAGCCGCCCTCGGCGGCAAAATCGAGTGGCTGATCCGGTTTATGGAAGGGCAGAGGCCGGAGATGATGGAATAGGTGGAATGCAGTTATGGCTCTTGTATAGCCCGTGCTTCAGGTAGGTCGTCTTTGGTAAATGGCAATGAAATATCAATCAAGTGGTATAAATCCGATAGGGCAATTCCGTCATTCAGTTTTTCAAGGTCTCGTATGAGATTATATGCGTATGCTTGCTCTACCTTGTGGGACTCGAAGTTGAGTACCGGTAACTTGTCAAGTCTCCGATAGTCTCCAAGATACGGTATGCCATCTATACCTAACTGTTTGTTGTATCTGTAAAGCAGATTGATTACAAGATAACTCATCTTGTAGGGACCCTTGTGGGCTTCTTTCCGTAGCCAGCTCCCATATTTGTCAGAAAGTAATTTTGACAGGCTATTTACATCGTACATTGCTGCCTTCAGATTGTCATATATCTCAGGATTAAAATGCTTGTGGAATATAAGGAATGCTGCCAAGTCGTGCCATATGAGCAATTCTCTATAACTTGCATAACATAACTTCAGTTGAGATATATACCTTTCCACCTGTCGTAGAGTGATGTTTTCGCTTTGAACAAGCATAAGGATGATATCTAAAAGGATGTCCTTTTCTTTGTCCGTCTGTACTCCGTCAAGGTTTTCTCGTTTGAAAATATATTCACAGAAAGCATTTATTTCTGGAGTTGGTAAGTCGTATTCGATATCAAAAAAACGCCTGAGATATTCGTCTGTATCAATGTCTGTACTTCCATAGTGTCCTTTGACGCTTTCTGCTAAATGCCTTTTGTCAACTGATATGATGAAGATAATATTGTCAACGCAAAAGAAATGCTTGATTCTCTCCAGGAACTCAACGGCATAATCTGGCCTGCATCTGTCCAGTTCGTCAATGAAAAATACCAACGACTTTCCTCCGCAATTGACTTCAATGAAATTTTGAAGTTCAGAGCGGAATTGCTGCAAAGCATCCTTCTGATCGCAATAAGACGTAATATCTTCATCAAAAGATTTATGCCTATTAAAGAGGTTTTTGATTGCTCCTTGTCCTGTATATGTACTTATAAAGCCTTCTGCTCCAAGGCGTACAGATTTTGGTAAAGCTTTAATGATTCTCTTGAATGCTTTATTGTCCTTTCCTGTCAGGGAACCGACTTCTCCTAAAATGGATACTAAAGGATTTGTCGTAAAGTCCATCTCCCAGGCATTGATATATGCGGTTTTATATCCTGATTTTTCGAGATACTTCTGCCACATCCTGACAAATGTGGTCTTTCCCGTTCCCCACGATCCATTCAACGCCATGGTGAATCCACCTTCTGCACAATCTATTACAGAAGTAAGAATCTTAGCAAACGGCTCCCTTTCAAGTTTGCAGTTTGCAAAAGGATTGTCTGCGGGAATTTCTGGAAATGAGGGTCTTAGTTTCATAGTTAGTAATATTTAAGGCGAATCGTATCAAGATTTATTCCGTTGTGTAATAATGACAAAATGGCAGAATCCGACTAATTTCATTGTAAATGAAATAATGGTGTAACCGATATCGCTATAGGGATTTTTTCTGTATATTTGTCGGATAGCAAGGTAGTGATAAAAATAAGTGACCAACATTACGGATTATCAAGCGAAGTTCTTAGCGAACTTCCTTACGAGGCGTTTACCTGCAAATGACCTCAATAAACTTACAGCGTCTTTACAGGATGCGCAAGTCGACTTGACGCCACATCAGGTCGAGGCTGCCTCTTTTGCCTTTAGGTCTCCATTGTCGAAAGGTGCGATACTTGCCGATGAGGTTGGTTTAGGTAAGACCATTGAGGCAGGAATAATTTTGTCTCAGCATTGGGCTGAACATAAGAGAAGGTTGTTGGTAATCTGCCCTGCCAACCTGCGAAAGCAGTGGTCAAGCGAGTTGCTTGAGAAGTTTTATCTGCCGTCCGTAATATTAGAAGCAAAGAGTTTTAATCTTGCAGTTGAAATGGGGAATCTGAATCCGTTTAATACAGATAAGATTATTATTTGCTCATACCAATTTGCAAAGGCAAAAGCTCCATATATCAGGCATACGGATTGGGATCTTGTAATTATTGATGAGGCACATCGTCTGAGGAATGTTTACAAGCCGACTAATAAGACGTCAAATGCCATTAAAGATGCGTTAAAGTCTAGGAAAAAGATATTGATGACTGCAACTCCATTGCAGAACTCAATCTTGGAACTTTATGGACTTGTTTCAATCATTGATGATTATGTCTTTGGTGATCTTAAAAGTTTTAAGAGTCAGTTCAGTCGTAACCTGGAAGAAGAGGACTATAATGAATTGAGAAACCGCCTCCAGCCAATTTGCAAGAGGACACTTCGCAGGCAGGTTTTGGAATATATAAAATACACTAAGCGAATAGCCATTCTTGAGGAATTCTTTCCGACAAAAGATGAACAGAAACTATATGATCTGGTCACAGAATATCTTTCAAGACCAAAATTATATGCTCTTCCGAATAGCCAGCGACAGTTGATGACACTTATACTTCGTAAGTTACTGGCATCATCGACATATGCTATTTATGGAACATTCTGTAGTCTTATAAGCCGTCTTGAAAATATGCTTCGGGAGTGTGAGGGACTTGAATTAGAAGAAGGTGGCATAGATGATATACATGTTGATTATGAGGCGGATGACGAATGGCTTGATGATGAGGAAGTTGAAGAAGATGAGGTCAAGGAACTGCATCCAAATGATATCGCAGGCATTCGTAAAGAAATAGAAGATCTTGTGGTTTTCAGAGAATTGGCTGCAAAGATCCGTAAAAATAGTAAGGCAGAACATCTTTTTACTGCACTTGACAAAGGTTTTGAACAACTCGAACATCTTGGTGCAAATAAAAAGGCATTGATTTTTACAGAATCCAAAAGAACACAAGACTTTCTTTATAATCTGTTGGGAAAGCGAGGATACAACGGCAAGGTTGTGCGTTTCAACGGAACGAATACCGATAAGGAATCGACAGCAATCTATAAGAACTGGCTTAAAAGACATAAAGGTACTTCTAAGGTAACCGGATCGATGACAGCAGACAGACGTGCTGCTATAGTTGATTATTTCAGAGAGGAGGCGACTATAATGATTGCAACCGAAGCAGCAGCGGAGGGCATTAACCTTCAGTTCTGTTCTTTGATTGTAAATTATGATATGCCTTGGAATCCTCAGCGTATTGAGCAGCGAATAGGAAGATGTCATCGTTATGGTCAGAAGTTCGATGTGGTAGTAATTAACTTTTTGAATAAAGCCAATGCGGCAGATATAAGAGTGTATGAATTACTGGATCAGAAGTTCAAACTGTTTGATGGCGTATTCGGAGCAAGTGACGAAGTTCTGGGAAGCATTGGAAATGGAGTTGACTTTGAGAAACGCATTTCTCAGATTTATAACGAATGCAGAACAACTGATGAGATAGAGGCAGCATTCGATGCATTGCAGGAAGAACTCAAGAGCCAGATTTCCGAAAAGATGCTCAAGGCGAGGACGACTCTTCTTGAGAACTTCGATGAGTCAGTACAGGAAAAGTTGAAGATAAATCTTGCTATGAGTCTTTCCAATCTTGACGTTTTCGAGAAAAGATTGTGGATGTTGACTCAGTACGCATTGCGGGATACTGCGACTTTTGAAGATGATAAATATCAGTTCGAGTTGAGAGATGGATTATATTCTGGAGTTTACTATATGTCAACAGATAGGGATTCCAAGAGTGAATCAGGACAACCCAATAATGCGCAGCCGTATCGTATCGGTCATAGACTTGCACAGGATATTGTGTCAAAGTACAAGGATGTGCAATTGCCGTATATGATGATTGAATTTGATTATTCAGGAACACAGGGAAAGACTGCTTTGTTGGAAACCCTCGTCGGCAAGTCTGGCTGGATGCGTGTAGAACGGGTATCAATAGATTCTTTTGAGCAGGAAGATCAGATTCTCCTTGCTTGTTATACGGATGACGGCG
The DNA here is from genome assembly GCA_017549605.1 of Bacteroidales bacterium. Lineage (GTDB taxonomy): Bacteria > Bacteroidota > Bacteroidia > Bacteroidales > F082 > Limimorpha. The sequence goes on along the minus strand of JAFYUH010000077.1, from coordinate 9,769 downwards.
TGGAGGTGTATCCGGAGATAGCTGAAAGAATGCTTATGCTTTCAGCCCGTGCGATTTCCCAAATAGATGTTGATGAAGGTACTGCCGAAAATACTTGCACGAGAATAAAGCAGATGAAGTTAGATATATTGGAGGAGAGTGCTCTTCGCAATCAAGTCTTCTTTGAAGAAGAAATGCAAAAGTTGGACTCTTGGGCAGATGATATGAAAGTGAGTCTGGAACGAGAAATCACGGATCTTGATGCCGAAATAAAACTTCGTAAGTCTGAAGCCAAAAAGATGTTACGTCTCAATGATAAGGTGACTGCCCAAAGAGTTATCAAGGACTTGGAAAAGAAGAGAGCAGAGAAACGACAGAATCTCTATGAGGCACAAGATGAGGTGGATGCAAAGAAAGAAAACTTGCTCTCAAGTGTAGAGAGAATGTTGGAGCAGAAGATTGAGCAGGAAGAGTTGTTTACTATTAGATGGAGGATTGTGTAATGGAATGGGGAAAACTTATAATGACACTTGTTACTATTCTTCTTGGAGGAGGAATTGCAGGACAATTAATAATGTTCTTTATCAAGAGACATGATGATAAGAAAGAGAAAAGAAGAGAGTTCTATCTTGTTGTATATAATAAATTGTGTGAGTGTTATTCTTCTTTGGAAAAATTACTTTTGGATGCGTGTAAAGATGTTCATGATCATATTGCTCAGACTGAAACATTCCATTCCGTTTCGGATAATAATCTGAATCAGATTGATAAACTTCTCAAAGTCATAAAATCTCGAGAACGCAAGTGTGGAAAGAAAGGGAAACCGAGTAGTGAAATATGTACTATATGTTTTTCTGAACGACAACAGGTAACAGATTTATATAATGAGAGCAGAAAATTGCAGCAAGATGCGAAGGAGTCTTTATCTTATGTAGAAAACTATTGGGAGAAGAATTATGAGATAGCTTATTCTGTGTTAGCCACTTATGCTAATATTGAAAATTTTGTGTATTCAAGGAAAGATTGTGATAAAACTATTATAAAAGCTATTCGATTGATCGATCGCAGCACAAGAGAATTGTGTCATGGATTATCATTCAAACCTAAATCTGAGTGGGATTTTGAAGATGAACTAATTAAACAGATGAGTGCAATATCCGTGACCTTGCAATTGATTTCAAGGCAATTATAATTTATGAGCGAGAAACAAAATAATAAGATAGGTCTGATTGTCATTACAATTGTTTCCTTTATGCTATTTCCAGTAGCATTAAATTGGTTGATTTTGAGACCAGCCATTGTTGAAGTTGTCGGAGATGGTACAGATTGGCTCGGATTCTGGGCTGCATATATCGGAGCTATTGCCTCTTTTGCTATGGTATTTCTCACATGGTGGACTCTAAGGCAAAGTAAAGTGCAAAACGATGCTTTGATAGCTCAAAATGACGAGATTCTTCGGAATAATAGGGAACAATTAGAGGAACTAAAGAGGCAATGGGATGAACTTAATCGTCCGAATATTTGCGTAAATGTGGTAGTATATAGTACTGCGTTTTATATACAGATATCAAATGTGGGTAATACAGATGCCCATAACGTATGTCTGTCCTTTAATGATGAGTTTATCTCGAATATTAAGCCTGATATTCAACCATATTTTAAGAAAGTAAACGACTCTCCTTTTTTTGTTGAACGAGGCAATAAAAGGTATCTGTTTATAGGGTGGTGCAAGGATATTAATGATGCTTGGCGTGAAAAGGATTTTTCAATAATAGTAAAAGGGACTTACAATGATATCTATAGCATAAATAGAACTATTCCTATTACTGAGTTTGTGGATAAAGGATTCTTTGTTGTTCATTCTGAGACAGATAGATTGTTGGAGCATATCAAGAAAGGCACAGTTGTGCAGAATGATCAATATTACCCGATACAGAAAAGTTTAGATATTATTGCAAAGAATATAGTATCCTTGAATAAGTCTCGCAAGGAATCTGATGAAGATAAAAATTAGAGGTATGTCACAAGATAGAAAACTACAGAAATTGGAACTCACTTGGGTGGGTAAGTATGACGAAAAGCCGGCTCTCGAGCCGAGGATTCTGATTGAGAACCCGGAGTATTCCTATGGCAATGGTGATACTGGAAATATGCTGATTCATGGAGATAATCTTCTTGCATTGAAGGCTCTTGAACAAGAATATTCAGGTAAAGTTAAGTGTATCTACATAGATCCCCCGTATAATACAGGACACGCTTTTGAATATTACGATGATGGTATAGAACATTCTTTATGGTTGTCTTTAATGCGAGGTCGTTTGCAATTGCTTCATAATCTCTTATGTGATAGTGGGTCAATCTGGATTCAAATTGACGATGAAGAGCAAGCATACCTTAAAGTATTGTGTGATGAAGTATTCGGCAGAAATAATTTTGTAAATATGATTTCTGTAAATATGAAAAATACTGCTGGCGCATCAGGTGGAGGAGAGGATAAAAGATTAAAGAAAAATTGTGAATATATTCTTGTGTATGCAAAGAATTATTCTTTTCTGCCAGTTTTTGCTTCTGCATATGAGTATACAGAGATGTACGAAGTTGTCCAAAGATATCGCAAAGAAGGTGTTAATTGGCACTATACTTCTGTTCTAGTCTATGAGGGCGAGAAAGAGTATTTAACATCTACAGTTGATGGTGAAGGGCAAGAAATTAAGGTGTATATACGCCGGAATGCGATTATAAAGTCGGTAAATCAAATTATTAAAGATGAAGGTCTGACAGAAAAAGAAGTGTATTACAAATATAGTAGTCGTATTTTTGAGGCTAAAGATGCTCAAACATCGATTCGAACCAGAATAATAGATGTTAGGAATAAATTAAGTGTAAATGATGACTTGATTTCTATTGAATATGTTCCAAGGAGCGGGCGTAATAAAGGCCGTCTTTATGAACAGTTTTATAAGGGCGAAAAATGCAGATTGTTTGCATGGCTGAAGGACATTGGTGAAGTTGTGGATGGTGTTTTATACAAGAAAGATTTGCAAGGAACATATTGGAACTTGACATCACATATTAATAATCTAACAAAAGAAGGCTCTGTAGTTTTTCCGAATGGTAAGAAACCGGAATATCTCATTAATCGTATTCTTCAGATGACTACAGAAGAAGGAGATTTAGTTTTGGATAGTTTTCTTGGTTCTGGCACAACGGCGGCTGTTGCTCACAAGATGGGACGTAGATATATAGGGGTGGAATTGGGTGATCATGCTTATACCCATTGTTTTCCAAGATTGAAGAAAGTTGTTGATGGCACCGATCAAGGTGGAATAACGAAATCTCAAAACTGGAAAGGCGGTGGTGGATTCAAGTTCTATGAACTTGCTCCAAGTCTTTTGAAGGAGGATAAGTTCGGCAATCTTGTGATCAATAAGGAGTATAATGCGGATATGCTTGCTGCTGCTATGGCGAAGCAGGAAGGCTTTACATATTCTCCGGATGCGGGTACTTATTGGAAGCAGGGATACAGTTCGGAAACCGACTTCATTTATACGACCACTCAGTTCATGACGGCAGAGAATCTTGCTGCCATACATGAAACTATGGGTGCGGAAGAGTCGTTGCTGATATGTTGTACCTCGTTCCAAAAGGAATGTCGTTCAGCATTCCCGAATATCACCATCAAGAAGATCCCTCAGATGCTTCTGGGTAGGTGCGAGTTCGGCAAGGATGACTATTCGTTGAATATTATTGATATGCCTCAGATTGAAGATTATGATGAGGATTTCGAGGATGAAGATAATGTGCAGGAGGAACAATCTGACGATATGACACTTTTTTAATGGTTAGGTTATGAATCAGATTGTAAACAATATAAAGCAGCGTTTGTCGCTTCGAGAGCCTTTGGCAGAGGCTTTGGCTGTCGTGGCGAAATTGACTGATGCCCTTGAACTGAAAAAGCCAGCAAATGTTCTGGATGATGCAGAATATCTGAAACAGGAACTTGCAAAGGCAAAGGCTGTTTGTCATACATGTAAAGACTTCGAGAGAGATTTTCCTTCATTCGCATTCTCGATTGCTACCGGCATCGGCAAGACTCGTCTGATGGGAGCCTGCATTGCATATCTCTATCTTAAGTATGGCATAAGGCATTTCTTTGTGCTTGCCCCGAATCTTACTCTGTATGAGAAATTGATCAGAGATTTCGGAGATCAGTCATACGAGAAGTATGTATTCAAAGGCTTGGCGGAGTTCGTTCATAATCCTCCGGTAGTCATAACGGGTGATAACTATAACACAGCCAAAGGTATATTCTCAGAGAAGGAGATTCAGATCAATGTCTTCAATATCGCAAAGTTCAATACCGACAGCAAGGAAGGAGGAAAGAAGGGTGCTCCAAAGATGAGGAGACTTTCTGAGTATCTTGGACAGTCATACTTCGAATACCTCTCTTCATTGGATGATCTTGTGATTCTGATGGATGAAGCACACCGTTATCATGCGGATGCTTCAAAGAAGGCAATCAATGAACTCAGGCCGATTCTTGGCCTTGAAATGACAGCAACCCCTACGGATGAGAAAGGAAAGCCATTTAAGAATATTGTGTATGAATATAACCTTGCACAAGCTCTCGCTGATGGCAAGTATGTAAAGATTCCGACTGTAGCGAAAAGAAGGAATTTTCAGAAGGGTGATTTGTCATCTGAAGAATTGGATGTTTTAAAGTTGGAAGATGCCATAAGTATTCATGAGAATACTAAGACTCATCTTGAACTATACGCAAAGAACCACAATCAGCCTCTTGTAAAGCCATTTATATTGGTTGTTTGCCGAGATATCAATCATGCAAAGGATACCTTCCATCGCCTTGAGGAAGATATGTTTGACGGCAGGTATAAGGGCAAGGTGCTTCAGATAGACAGTTCGACCAAGAAGAGTGAGGAAGTGGATCAGTTGTTCGTCTCTTTGGAACATCCGGACAATAGAATCGAGATAGTCATTCATGTCAATATGCTGAAAGAAGGCTGGGATGTCACCAACCTTTATACGATTGTCCCTCTTCGTGCAGCAGATGCCCCTATCCTTGTCGAGCAGTCAATAGGTCGTGGTCTTCGTCTTCCATACGGTGGTAGAAGGACAGGTTTTGCGGATGTGGATAAGTTGACTGTCATTGCGCATGAAAATTTCGAGGCTGTAATTGCACGAGCTAAAGATCCTAATTCCGTTCTGAGTAAGTTCCAATATGCCGAGTTGGATGAGGAGGATATCAAAAAGGAATCAAGTAAGGTTGTAACTGCACAGACAAGGCTCGATTTTCAGGAGGAAAAGGAACTGGAAAAAGCCAAGACGGATATTGAGAAGAAGAATGCAAAGGTCGTTTCTGATGCACGTAGGGCAGTCTGGGAGGTTATACCGCAGTTTAATGGTTCGGTCAAGACTCTTAGTGATCTTCAGAAACCAGAAATGGTCAAGGCTATCAAGGAAATGACTATACGAAAGATTGAAGCGAGTGCGCGTCAGTCTGATCCGTTGTTTGCCTCTCAAGTTGCAGAGCCCCGAATACAAGAGGTTGACAATGTCGTTGAAACAGTCATTGTGGATTTTATTAAGAATATCATAGAGATTCCCCGAATGACTGTTCAAAGAGAGGCTTTTAAGGCAGAATTCAGATGGTTTGATCTGGATACTTCATTTGGTTTCTCTCTTCCTGAACTTAAGGATGAGATTATTCGAGTTGGCCTGGTCGATAATGAAACGGAAATCATCAAAGCACAGACAAGTGGAGTCTATGGAGATCCTTCTTCACAGATAGTTTCTGCCCTGCTTGACTATGATGAGATTGATTATGACGAAAATGCTGAACTTATATATCATCTGACTGAACAAGCATTGGATGCTATAAAACGGCAGTCTAAAGAGGATGCTGATATAAGTAAAATAGTCTATCGGTTCAAGAAAGGTATAGCCAAGATAATATATGACCAAATGATGGGTCATTTTATTGTCAGATCATTAGGCTATACAAAGCCAAAGGTTCTTCCTTTTACCGGTATCGCCCAGCAACATCTTGCAGAAGTTCTTGGCTATGGTAGAATGGATTTCAGAGATCCTATCCAGCCGAAGTTTGTAACCAAGTTCATCTATACCGGCTTTCTAAAGTCTTATTATACAGAATGTAAGTTCGATAGTAAGACGGAGTTGGATTTTGCGAATGTGCTTGAAGCAGATCCAAAGGTGACCAGATGGCTTCGTCCAGCCTCATCGCAGTTCAATATCTATTGGTCGAACGGATCCAGAAGATATGAGCCGGATTTCGTTGTCGAGACAGACAAGGTCATATATATGGTCGAGACCAAGGCTGCAAAAGATGTGACAGCAGATGATGTGCAAGCTAAGAAGAGGGCGGCAGAAACCTATTGCGAAAGTGCGTCAGAATATACGAAAGCCAATGGTGGCAAACCTTGGAAATATGTCCTCTTGGCACATGACAAAGTCGATAGAACATCAAGTTTTGATTACCTTGTGGCAGTGGGATAGTTCTGTTCTTGTTGACTATTAATATGATTTTATGAATAAAGAAGAATACAAGCACATAATAGAACGTTATCACTCCACTTCGATTCTGAAGAAGCTGGAGATTAATCCCGAATCTTCGGATTCTCCGGATTTGGTGCATATTGATGCGTATGGACGTAGAATTGGTGTTGAAGTGGTTTAATGTTGGTGTGATGATACAAAATTGCATCAAATGGATGATTATACGATGTCTGCTTGTAGCGAATACAAGTCAAGGGTAGAGGCACGAGGCGAATGTAATCTATGGATTTCAGTATGGTTCTTTGATCGAGTTTATAAGCAATTGCTGAATATGTCTAAAAAGCAATTCATAGATGTTGTTTGTGAAGAAGTAGATCGGTATAGAAAGGATGACACTGAATTTGATTATCGCTTTGTGTCAAGTATCTCTGTTTATGAGGCCAAAATCGGTTTTGTTGAAGTTTCGTGTATACAGGGTGCTTATATCACGACTATTTCGGAGGATAGAGTTATAGAATATATCAAGAAGAAAGAAGGCAAGATTGCGGAATATAGAAAGAAAAATTAAGTGCATATTGGCTGTTTCTTACTGTGCCTGACAGAACATTTTGTGGAATTGTTGATCTGAAAATGACACAAGAGGTAGTGCCGGACTATGAACGGATATATATCTGTGATTCAAGGCATGTGTTACAAGTCAAGTGATTTTGTGGTTAAATTTTGTATTATATTATGGAAGAGGAACAAAAGGATACAATAAATATTAAACGAATTATTTGGATTGTTGGTATAGTCATTTTAGTCCTTTGGGGAGGTTCTTGGTTGGCCTTATATTTATGTTATGATCAGCCAACTGACCGTGGAACATTCGGCGATATGTTCGGTGCTGTAAATGCTCTGTTTTCAGGATTGGCTTTTGCTGGTTTGATAGTTACGCTCTTGTATCAAAAGGAGGAACTTCAACTTCAAAGGGAGGAACTTGCTCAGACGAGAGAAGAATTAAAAGGGCAGAAAGAAGAATTTAAGGAGCAGAATGAAACATTGAAGCGACAACGATTTGAGAATACTTTTTTCAATATGTTGTCATTGCATCAGGAGATAGTGAAATCGTTTGAATTTACGGAGATAAATACCAAACGATCTTTTAGTCATGGTGATTTTGTTGAGAGTACTGTCCCTAAATCACGTACAGGATTAGATTATTTCAAGTATTCTTTTGAACAAATTCCATGTGGACTTAATAAACAAAGTTATCGTGGAATACGAGGAGTGTTGTTAAATCATAGTATTGATGGTTATAAGGAATCTTCGGTGCCTACTATATTGGATCACTACTTTCGTAATCTATATCGTATAATTAAGTTCGTTGATGAGTCTCCGTTGCTCTTAGATATACACGAACGATATCAGTATACCTCGATTGTACGAGGACAGTTATCTCGCTACGAACTATTATGGCTATTCTATAATGGACTTTCCGTTTATGGAAATGATAAGTTCAAGCCACTCATAGAAAAATATGCACTTTTGAAGAATATTCGTGTTGAGCTGTTAGTTAAAAAAGAGGATAAAGATTTATATGCTTCGAGTGCTTATAGGTTTGAATATTGATATTTTTCTACCTTTGCAAAACATAGTACTGCTATGAATAATAAAGTACAGTTAAATAAGAATGAAATCATAATGGGATTCGTTGCATCATGCATCGAGGATGTGGCGGATACTCTTGGTGTGGATTACTATGAGGTTTATAGGCGGATGGATGCTGTGAAGATGATTGATGAGTATATTATCCCGAATTATGAGGTTTTGCATTCGGAGAGTCGCAAGAATGTAACAGAAGGACTGATTGATACACTTAAACGATGGGAGGAAGGCGTATGATTTTATATCATGGAGGGACGGAAGCTGTGATGCAGCCGGATTGTAAGAAGGGGAGACCGGATCTTGATTTTGGTCAGGGATTCTATGTGACCTTGTTGCTGGATCAGGCAGAGGGCTTTGCAAATAGAAAGGCAAGGGATCGTAAGGCCAAACCCATAATTAGTGTGTATGAATTCGATTATGAGGCTGCGATTCAGGATTGTGAGTATCTTAAATTTGATTTTTATGACGAAGCTTGGCTTGATTTTGTGGTGGCAAGCAGGAATGGCATGAAACCGTGGGCTCAATATGATGTCGTGGAGGGAGGAGTGGCAAACGATAGAGTTATTGATACTGTTGAATTGTACACGATCGGTATTCTGGATAAAGCATCGGCATTGGGAAAATTGTCAGAGCATCAGCCAAATCATCAGATTTGTATCTTGAACCAGGCAATTCTTGATAAGTATTTGAAATTTGTAGAAGTGATAGAGCTATGAGTGAAGAGCAGCACAGAAAAGTCCGCAACATAATCCGCTGGCAGCGTATCGGGTGCATTGTGGTGAAGATTTCGGAGACGATGAATATTTCTTTGAAGGAGGCTCTTGATCTTTTTTACAAGAGCGAAACCTGTCGAAGATTTCATGATGAGGAGACAGGACTTTATCTTCAGGGAAATTTGTATGTCTTGAATGACTTCCTGGCAGAGATTTCTGCGTGATTCCGTGCCGGGGACAGTTTGTCCCCCTCACCAAATTCCCTTCGACTCAATGCAAAGACGTTTGCTGTCCATAAAAATGGCCTTTTTTATGGACGGAGTCTGCAAAAATCAACTGCTGTCCATTAAAAGGGCTGTTTTTGTGGATGGGATGTGAAAATGTAGGGACTTCGGCTTAAATGACCCCATTCGGTGGTGCAACCGTGGTGCAAAAAGGAAAAACAAAATGCAAGTGTTTGAAAATCAAGCACTTGCATTTTGTTTGGTACCCAGAGCCGAAGCCCCGTTATTGTTGTATATTGAGGTCTAAATTGACATATAGGTGACTTGTATCGTATGACTTGGTCGAATGTGGAAAGGGATGTTTTTGATTATATAGCAGGCAAGACGAAGGATGATAATCCCAAGACCATATCCGTGCCTCTTGTCACAATGGCAAAGAAGATTCTGAAAAGGTATGAATCTTTGGGAAGGGCAACTATCCTCCCTTTCATCTCTGAACAGAAATATAATGATGCCATCAAGGAGGTTTTTCGTAACCTACCGGTGAAGCACGTATTGACAATTTGATAAAGAAGGCTCCGAGTCTGTACGATTTTGTACGATTCGGAGCCGATTTGTATCAAGTTGTTCCAAGTTGGAACGAGTTGGGCCTATTCGGTAACGTGTTGGCGG